>JAAYGP010000026.1 GCA_012727625.1 Clostridiaceae bacterium | reverse complement strand
TGGCGGAGCTGAAGGAAGCCTACGGCAGGCTGAGCAGACTAAGCCTGGAGGAGCGTCAGGATATACTTAACGATATGATGTCTGACGAACCGGCAGGTTACAGGGTTACTTCCGACAGCGAGCTTTCACGATATGATAACCACACTGCGGATATCGCAACTGAATTGTATGATGCAAGCCATTTGGATGCAATAAGGGACAGCCACAAAATCGCCATAAAAGAAATTGATTATGCACTGGAAAAGATAAAAAACAACAAATACGGTATATGTGAAACTTGCGGGGAAGAAATTGGAGAGGAAAGACTTGAGGTGGTCCCGCGGACGAGAAACTGTATTAATTGTGAGACTTTGGCGGAGAAGGAAAACAAACTTGATAAAATAAGCAAATCAACGCATCGTCCTGTTGAAGAGGATGTATTGGAAAAGGTTATGCGAGGAGATTTTACGGACAGAATTGAAGAAGAAGAGCCATATGACGGCAGGCAGGCCCTGGAGGAAGTTTTGTCATTTGGCTCTTCAGATTCACCTCAGGACGGAGCGCCTTCAGGAAACAGACAGGACGCATTTGCAGCCGGAAGAGGGTTTACAGATGTTCAAAACGTTGAAGATATCAGTAATGAAATGTATGAAAGGCAGTTAACTTAATTTTTTGTTCAGACAATTTTTTGTTCAGATAATCCCAAAATCATTGTTTGTAAAAGCAGTGATTTTGGGGTTTTAATTTTTTGTCAGGAGCGAATCAATTGACCTGCGCCTCCGGATTAACTTATTCACGGAAGTGAAAGAGCAGGTGGAAAGTCAAAATGCAAATCGGGCTTTTCACATAATTAATGAATGTTATAAGAGAAACAGCCATATATTTTAAAGAACTGATACATATAAACAGGTACTGCTGTATGAAAAAAAAATCACTTAGGCAGAACACGCTTATTTTAACTATACCCGGGTTTATTGTAAAAATAATTGGTTTTGTATACCGCATTTACATTGCCAATTCAATCGGGGCAGAGGGAATGGGGCTGTACCAACTGGTTTTGCCGGTTTACAACCTGGTGCTTCTGGGTTTGACTGCCGGTGTGGGTATAGCTGTTTCAAGGCTGGTTGCTGAAGAAACAGCAAAAGGTAAGGATAATAATTCGAAGCGCATTGCTTTTGTCGCCGGGTCAGCCACATTTATTGCGGCTGTTATTATAGTGTCGTTAATGATGCTGAACCTTGATTTTTTTGTGAATATTTTTGTAGGGGATATACGGACAAAAACTTCATTAATGTACCTTTTACCCGCTATTCCGTTCATTGCGGCTATGACATCTCTTAAAGGTTATTTTTACGGCATACAGGAAGTAGTGCCAAATGCGTTATCACAGATTGCTGAACAAATTACCAAGCTTTTTGTCATTATTGCAATTGCTGATATTTTTTCATATGGCGACTTTGAAAGAAAATGTCTTTTTGCAACCATCGGTCTGATTTCGGGTGAATTGGCAAATGTGATTGTAGTATATATAGCTTTTATTCTGAAAAGAAAGCCAATTGGAACGGCAGGAAAAAAATCAGTCATGCGAAAGAGGGATATAGGAAAATCAATATTGAAAATATCTCTACCTATAGCAGCAAACCGGCTAATACTTTCCTTGCTGGGAACTGTGGAATTTATTCTAATTCCTCAGCGTCTTGCCATGTATGGGTTTACAACTACCGAGGCTCTTTCTGAATACGGAAAGCTTACAGGAATGGCGGCACCGGTTGTATATTTTCCTTCCATGCTGACAGGTGCGCTTGCAACTGCTTTGGTGCCGGCAATAGCAGAGGCCGTCGCAATGAAAAGAATAACCGCAGCCAACAGGCAAATTTCACGTTCCATAAGATTAACGCTTGTTTTTGGATTTTTGTTTACAAGTCTTTTCGTAAGTTTCAGCACAGATATTGCAGACCTTATTTATCCAGGGCAAAATGTTGGCCCGATGTTATTTCTCCTATCCTTTACCGGGGTATTCTTATATGTGCAGCAAACTTTATTGGGAGTCCTGAACGGATTGGGTAAAGAAACCATCACATTAAAACATTCAATGATAACCAGCATTTTGAGGCTTGGTTTTGTATGGTTCGCAATACCAGTTTTCGGCATATACGGATACATAGCTTCCTTATTATTAACCAGCATAATAGGATCAGTTTTGAATCTGCGGACAGCAACCAAAACAACAGGTATGTCACTGGAAATAGGAGACTGGCTTATAAAGCCTTTAATTGCCTCATTATCGGGTGCGATTGCAGCTCCTGTAATAAAAACCGTGGTCAGTTATGCAGTTAACAACCAGGCGCTGTTTGTTGTCTTGTCAGCAGGAATTACAGGATGTATAATGTTATCAATCCTTATTCTTACGGGCGTGCTTGAAATAAAAGACCTTAAACAGGTGCTGCCGTTTCATATAGAGAAATACAGAAGGTTCTGACGACTCATGCGCTGTGCAATCAGCGCTTTATGCATGAACACTGTATAGTAACAGTTGGAAGTTACTGTTCACACGCTAATTCAGTTGCCGAACAGGTCAGATATTACGTAATAGCGGAAACAAGAGCTTCATTCCGATAAAGTTTCCTTCTATTGCACAACATCTTTTGACAGAACCTTTGAATAGTAACAGTTGGAATAGTTACCATAAAAAAGTTCAAAACAGACGCTTGACAAACGCAAAATGGCGTGGTAAGATATATAAGCTGTCGCTTGTAATTGCCCTGAAGACACGCAACGAGCGTGGTTTGGGACAAGGCGGAAGC
>JAAYGP010000244.1 GCA_012727625.1 Clostridiaceae bacterium | reverse complement strand
GTCAGGCGCCTTTTCCGGGGTTACGGATAGCTTGAGAAGCCTGTCATACATGGGTTCGTTCGACGGATACTCAAGTTCCGAACCCTCATGGCTTAGATGCCATAGATTTCTATCCCGGCTGTAATTGTCCTTTTTTGTAACAGGTATTGGTATATTTCTTGCCATGGCATAATCAATTGCATCTTCTCTTGAACGAATATTCCAGATTCTCCACGGAGCAATAATTTTAAGCTCCGGAGCCAGTGCTTTGACCGTAAGCTCAAAACGAACCTGATCGTTACCTTTTCCCGTTGCGCCATGGGCAACTGCGACAGCACCCTCCTTTTTTGCGATTTCCACCAGCCTTTTAGCAATAATGGGTCTTGCAAAGGAAGTTCCAAGCAGATATTTGCCCTCATAAACAGCACCGGCTTTAAGTGTGGGAAAAACATAATCTGTAATAAATTCTTCCTTTAAATCCTCGATATAAAGCTTTGAAGCACCAGTTTTTATGGCTTTTTCATGAAGAGACTCCAGCTCCTCGCCCTGGCCCACATCAGCAGCCATTGCAATAACCTCGTAATCATAGTTTTCCTTAAGCCACGGAATAATTATTGAAGTGTCAAGGCCACCTGAATAGGCCAGTACAACTTTTTCCTTATTCGCCATACAAAATCTCTCCATTCTGTGTTAGAATAATTACATATATTAATTATTTAATATTTGGTCATAATTATACATTGTAATGTATAATTATGCAACCGTTATTTTTTTTAAGGGAGATTATTGTTTTGGTAATAATGGGTATCGACCCCGGGTTTGCTATAATGGGGTTTGGAATAATAAATTACAGAGGCAATCGTTTTTATACAATGGAATATGGAGTTTTAAAAACACCTGCATCCATGCTTTTGCCTGAAAGGCTGCTGCATATTGAAAAAGGGATTGTTGCCCTTATTGATAAATATAAACCGGAAGCAATATCAGTTGAGGATTTATATTTCAATACAAACACAAAAACCGCGATTAAGGTTGGCCAGGGCAGGGGTGTAGCTCTCTTGTGCGCGGCCAGGGCGGGTATACCGGTATATGAATATACACCGCTCCAGGTTAAACAAGGGGTCACCGGTTATGGCCGGGCCGATAAAAGCCAGGTTCAGTATATGGTTAAAGTTTTGCTCGGGCTTTCGGAAACACCGAAGCCGGATGATGCCGCTGATGCCCTGGCAATTGCCATTTGTCATGCCCATAGTTGTACCAACCTGTACAAAACCCGCAAAATATATTAGTCCGGCAATTTGCCTTCGGTATGTTATATCGGTTTTACAAATTTAATCACATCACATGATTTGAAAAACAAAGGAGTATATTATGATTGCGCATATAAAGGGAACTTTACAGGCAAAAGGCAGAGAATCGGTTATAATTGAAACAGGAGGAATAGGATACAGGGTATTTGTTCCTTTAACGGCATTGGAAAGTCTGAACCAGATAGGCGCGGAGGTAAAGGTGCATACATATATGCATGTACGTGAGGATGCATGCGTTTTATATGGTTTTTTAACCGAAGAGGAACTTAAGATGTTCGAACAGCTGATTAGGGTTTCGGGTGTGGGGCCCAAGGCGGCCATATCATTGGTTTCTTATCTGCCTCCATCCCAATTTGGGCTTGCGGTTTTAACCGATGATGCCGATGCGTTTGTTAAAGCTCCGGGCATAGGAAAAAAAACTGCCTTGAAGATTATACTTGAGCTTAAGGACAAGCTAAAAAAAGAGCAAGGTGAGGAGAATAAAAAGCTTTCATTGACGGCCGGTTCCCGGGAAAGGGCGGGGAACAAGATCCAGGAGGCTGTCGGGGCACTGATGATGCTCGGATATTCTTCACAGGAAGCAAACCTTGCTGTTTCACAAGTTTACAGTGAGGAAAAAAGTCTTGAAACAATAATCCGTGAATCGTTAAAATCCCTTGCTTATTAACGTATTGTATATAAATTGGTCAGAGTGGAGGTTGTATAATTGAGTGATAGGCTGATAGACTGTGACTTCCGCAGGGAAGATTTTGAGGAATCAAGTCTTCGTCCGAAGAGTTTCGATGAGTATATAGGGCAGGAAAAAGCGAAAGAAAACCTGAAAGTTTTCATAGAGGCCGCAAAGCAGCGGAAAGAAGCCTTGGATCATGTTTTGCTGTATGGTCCTCCCGGGCTTGGGAAGACCACATTGTCAGGTATTATTGCTTCCGAAATGGGAGCCAATTTGAAAATAACTTCCGGACCGGCTATTGAAAAGCCTGGTGATCTGGCAGCCATACTTACAAACCTCGGTCCTATGGATGTATTATTCATTGACGAAATCCACAGATTGAATCATACGGTCGAGGAAATACTCTATCCAGCAATGGAGGATTATGCTTTGGATATAATAATCGGAAAAGGGCCGAGCGCACGTTCGATAAGGCTGGAGCTTTCCAGGTTTACTTTGATTGGAGCGACAACCCGGGCAGGGCTTTTAACATCTCCCCTTCGTGAGCGGTTTGGTATTATTCACCGGCTGGAGTTATATTCAAATGAAGAGCTTAAAAAAATCGTAATGAGATCAGCCGGTATTCTGAATATACAAATTGAAGAGCCGGCTGCAGCCGAAATTGCCGCAAGGTCCAGGGGAACACCGCGTATTGCC
>JAAYGP010000243.1 GCA_012727625.1 Clostridiaceae bacterium | reverse complement strand
GTTTAAAGTACAACCCGTATGGATTGAAGTGTATATTCGAGAAAACGTGAAACCTGGAAAATACACGCCTGAGATAAATGTTTACGGGCACCGTATGTTCGAAGATGAGGAGCTGATTACTTCACTTGCTTTTGAGATAAATGTTTTTGACACATCCCTTTCAAAACCCCAGGACTATAAATTTTATCTTGACCTGTGGCAGCATAATTCCAATATTGCGCGGAAGTATGACCTGAAGCTATGGAGCGAAAAACATTTTGAGATAATGGAAAAATACATTGAATCTCTTGCCAATCTCGGACAAAAGGCGATTTCGGTTGTAGTTTCAGAGATTCCCTGGTCAGGCCAATGGTCAGCCTATAACAGAATTGATCCGTCAGACCTTTTTGAATACAGCATAGTTGATGTAAAGCTTAATAAAACAGGTCACTGGGTATTTGATTTTAAAAATCTGAACAGATATATCAATCTCTGTATGAAATATGGCATTAAGGATGAAATTGAAGTATTTGGCCTACTTAATATATGGCTGATGGAGGATGCCGGTTTCGCCGGTGTTATTGAAGATTATAATGACGCTGTCAGGATAAGGTATTTCGATGAATTCTCCAACACATACAAATATATGAAGCGTAAAGAGGATTTTATTGCATATGTTAAAGCGCTTGAAAACAATTTCATTCAAAACGGATGGATAGATATTGTAAGAATTGTAGCAGACGAGCCAGCCGAACCTGATTTGTTCAAACTAAGGCTTAATACCGTCAGAGAAGCCGCGCCCTCTTTTAAATACAAAGCAGCAATAAATGAGGTTTCATTTATAGAAAACAACATAGAGGGTATTTGTGATTATGTTCCCATTTTAAATTGCGTATGCAGTGAGTTTGAAAAACTAAAGGAAATTCAAAAGGAAATAGAGGGCAGGGCGGCTTACTATGTCTGTTGTATACCCAAATTGCCAAACACCTACATATGCTCGCATTTGCTCGAAGCAAGGCTGATTCCGTGGCTCTCATGGTATCTTGGGCTGGATGGTTTTTTAAGGTGGAATTACACAGTATGGCCCGATGACCCTATTGGGGAAATAAGTTATCAATATCCAAGCTTCCATGCGGGAGACACCAACTTTGTATATCCGGGTCGAGATGGTGAGCCCATGCTTTCATTAAGATACAAAGCTCTTGAGAGAGGAATCAGGGATTATGAAATTATATGCCGGTATGTTGAGAAAACCGGTAATGAAGAAGAAGTATACAGAATGATGAAAAAAATATTTCTGTGGGAGGATATTAAAGAATTGCATCCGGATTCGCGAAAAACAAGGGAAGAGTTGTTTTCACTGGATTATGAGGTTTATGAGGGTATAATAGGAAGGTTACTGGAAGCTTTGCAGTAAAACAGGCAACGGATTTACGGCTTTTGATACATAGTTTGGATGGTGTAATGTGAACAGAATGCGGCAAAAGGAAAGCGCTCATTTAAAACCGAACTTACAGGCACATTTTTCATTTTCCATTGGAAATACCATTGGAGTGAGTTCAGACTCAAGAAAGCTGCACTGGCATAATGAGCTGGAAATATGCCGTGTTAAGCAGGGTACGGGAAAATACCTGATTAACGGTCATGAGTATTTTTTTGAGCCCGGGGATGTTTTTATTATTAACAATGATGAGATTCATCTTGCCTTTGATGATAAGGATCTTGTCATGCAGGTCATTCTTTTCAGCCCGTCATTGATTTGGCCGGGAGGACCTGATTTATTGGATTATGAATATCTGTCCCCATTCGAACAATCAGGTTCAAGATTCAGCAACAAGCTTTCCCATGACCACCCTCATATTGGCGAAATCACCGGTGTTCTGGATGAAATACAGAAGGAATACGATTTGAAAAAGCCTCACTATCAATTAATGATTAAAGCCTTGCTTTTAAAGCTTTTAACAAATATAATCCGTTATTTTGACATTGAAGAGGGTTCCTGCCCTGATAAAAGAATTAATCTGCATGACGCAAAAAAGCTGAAGGAAATCGCGGAATATATTGAGGAAAGCTTTGCAAGCAAAATTAGTCTTTCAGATCTTTCAAAAAAATTCAATATCAGCATATCCAAATTATGCCGTTTGTTTCGCGGTTTTTCCAAATTCACTCCGATGGAATACATCATATGCCTGCGGGTTAGTGCCGCAAAGAATGAATTAATTTCCACTGATAAAAAGATAATTGAAATTGCTGAAGACTGTGGATTTGGCTCTGTTTCCAACTTTAATAAATGTTTTAAAAAATTAACTGGCATGTCACCAAGGGAATACAGAAAAAGATAGCAGCTTATAAACAGGAAAACATATGAACGGTGGCAGGATTTGCGCAGTACAGACACTGGCAATTCAGAAAGTACTGATAAGAAATATACGAACGGTGACAGGATTTGCGCACTTTTAACAGTATTTGAGGAGAAATTATATGCCCTTTTGGTTATTATCAACCTGAAAGGGCTGTTTATAATACTTAAAACACTGATAACAGTATTTGGCGTCCTTTCGGAGCAAGCTTAAAAATTCAGTTCCATGTAACTTGACGGAGGTCAGACATGAAAGGGTTAAAGATTGCTGTAATAGGTGCAGGAAGCACATACACTCCGGAGCTGATAGATGGTTTTATACAGAGGAAAAACGAATTGCCTGTGGATAGATTTTACATGATGGATATTGATGAGGAAAGGCTTGAAATTGTGGGGGATATGGCAGGAAGAATGCTTAAAGCCAATTCCATGGACTGCAAGGTAATTAAGACAGAAAGCCTGGAAGCTGCTTTGCATAAGGCGGATTTTGTAATTGTCCAGATCAGGGTTGGCAAGCTTGACGCAAGAGTCAAGGATGAAAAAATTCCGCTTAAATACGGAATGATCGGGCAGGAAACCACAGGAATAGGCGGGTTTATGAAAGGTATGAGAACCATACCGGAGCTTATGAAAATTGCGGGCATGATTGAGAAATATTGTCCTGATGCCTGGATGATTAATTTTTCAAATCCTTCCGGCATGCTTGCGGAAGCTGTTTTAAATCACACGCAAACAAAAATGATAGGCCTGTGTAACGTCCCTGTTTATATGATAAGGTCTCTTAAGCCTTTAACCGATGGCTTTGGCGACGTAACCATCGATTATGTGGGACTGAATCATCTAAGCTGGATTACCGGCGTTTATTGCGACGGAGTGAATATACTGCCGGAGAAGCTTATGGAGGTGGACAATTCCGGCAAACTGAAAAATATCCCGAATTCAGAATTTGACGCGGGTTTGCTTAAGACAATAAATGCATATCCATGCGGTTATTTAACCTATTTTTATTACAGGGACAGGCAATTAAAGTATCTCTTAAAGGAAGAAAAGACCCGCGGCGAGATTTGCAGGGAGATTGAAAATGAACTTCTGCTATTGTACCAAAATCCTGGACTTGCCGAAAAACCACCCATGCTTGACAAAAGAGGCGGCGCCATGTATTCGGAGGCTGCGGTTTCATTGATAAGCGCAATTTACAATGATAAAAATGAAATCCATGTTGTAAATACAAAAAACAACGGAGCTTTGGATTTTATGGACAAAAACGATGTTGTTGAAATAAGCTGCAGAGTAAATAAAAACGGAGTTTTTCCCATTTCACCCAAAGGTCCGGTAAACGAACATATCAAAGGCATGATGCGTATGATTAAAACTTATGAGAAGCATGCCGTTAAAGCCGGACTATACGGTGACTATAATGAAGCTGTCAAGGCGGTGTTAATTCATCCCCTTGCAAATGATTATAACCAAATAAAAGGGGCATTGGATGAACTCATGGAGGCTCACAGGTATTATCTGCCGCAGTTTTACAGATAGAAGCGAAGGTTAAAGAGCACCCGGTCTGTTAAAGTTGAGAATAATTATGAAGGGCGGTTACTTAACATGCAATATGTTCTGGGCGTAGACGGAGGAAACACCAAGACACATTATGCTGTTTTTGATGCGGAAGGTAATTTAATCGGTTTTAAAAGAGAGGGAACCATAAGCCATGAACGACTTTCTGATAGCTATGACGGAATACAAAGAGTTCTCGGCGCTCATCTTAAGAGCTTACTGGATACATGCGGGCTGGGCTTAAAAGATATTGGCTTTGCAGTTTTCGGCTTAGCGGGAGCGGATGTTAAAAGGCAGTATGCTGAAATTGGTAAAAGAATAAATTCTGTTGGCATAGTGAATTTCAAAGTTTATAATGATGCTTTTCTTGGAATCAAAGCCGGAAGTGATAAGGGTTTTGGTATCAGCAGCATTAATGGGACCGGAACAAGCTGTGTGGGCATCGACAGGCATGGCAGCTGGCTCCAGGTGGGGGGCTGTGGATATATAACAGGAGATTTTGCCGGCGGAGGATATATTGAAACTGCCGTCATAATGGCGGTTTATAATTCTCTTTACAGAGGCGGGGAAAAAACCCTGACGAAGGACATGCTGTTTGAAGTATTGGAAATAACCAATGAAGAATATTTATTGGATGCAATATATGAAAAGCTTTATACCGGAAAGATAAAGGATCATTTAATCTGCAAAATAGCGTTTCATGCAGCCAATAAGGGAGACAGACAGGCGATGGAGATTTTGCGCCATATTGGCATGGAAACTGCCCGTTCTGTTATAGGCGTATACCGACGTCTTGATTTTAGAGAAGAAGACGCGATAGATGTAATTATGGCCGGATCGGTTTATACTAAAGGGGAAAATCCATTGATTCTTGAAACGTTCAAAAGGGAAGTATCAGGTGGCATAGAATGCAAAGTGAATTTTCATCTTCTTAAGGAGCCACCTGTTGCAGGTGCTGTTATCTGGGCTCTGGAAGAGCTGAATGGAAAAACGGACGAATCAGTTCGCATGAATGTAAGAGAAGAATTGATTAAGGTGGAAAAAACATAACAGATTCTTTTATGCCTTGTGAGAGGGAAGAGCTATCTAATTTCAGCTAAAGGTATTGAATGCTTTTAAAATGCGGTTTAATGCTTTCAATACTAAAAATAAATTAAAGAGGTGTTTATAATGGCTTTTATTCAGTGTAATTTTGAGTCGTCGGTTCTTGGATTACAATGCAGCATGAATGTGATAATGCCCCAATACAACCGGTTTAGTGATGGACGTGGACATTCCGTGTTGTATCTTTTTCATGGCCTTTCTGATGACCACACCATATGGATGAGGAGAACTTCGATTGAAAGGTATGTGGAAGGGATGGGGCTGGCAGTAATAATGCCCGCAGCGGATAGAAGTTTCTATACGGATATGAGATATGGCAATAAATACTGGACATTCATAAGTGAAGAGCTGCCTGCCGTTGTAAAATCACTTTTCCCCGTATCCGACAAAAGAGAGGATACTTTTGTTGCCGGCCTTTCAATGGGTGGATATGGCGCAATGAAGCTTGCATTGAATTTTCCGGAAAGATATGCGGCTGCCGCCAGCTTGTCCGGTGTAATGGATATTGTTGAACGTATGAAGGAACCGGATTTACCTGATGCGGAATACATATATGGTCCGGAACCAAAATTAAAGGGAACCAATAATGACTTATTCTATCTTGCAGAAAAAATTGCCTCATCAGACGGTTTTAAGCCAAAGCTGTATCAATGCGTTGGGCTGGAGGATGTATTCCACGAATGTAATGTCAGATTCCATAATTTTTGCCGCAAGCTTTCCCTGGATACAACATATGAGGAAGAGCACGGATATCATGACTGGTACTTCTGGGATAAAAAGATACAAAGCGTTTTGAAGTGGCTTCCGATCAACAGAAAGTGAAAGGTGAGACAGGGGTCAAAGCATCGCCAGGAATGTCTCATCTCTAAAGCATCATTAGGTATATCCCCAAAGGTTTAGAATAGAATACAAAAAAGCACAAACCGACCCATTCAAGGAGGAGTAAAGCCTGATGCTGAATGGGTCGGTTTGCATATGGTTGGGTGTAGGCAGGCATTATTTTATTTTAATGCGCGAATCTTACGGTCGGAACTTTCACATGCTTAGCATAGGTAAGTATCCAATATTTATAATGCATCTGCCGATTACAATAATGGGAGGCTTATTATAGCTTTATTTCTATAGTGCCGGATGAAGGGGTTATGTTGTGCATTCCATTGCAGCAAAAACTCTCCCCTTTAATTATTGTTGGGTTAATATCACATTTGAGACTTATTGTCTTTTTTGAATGTATTACAAGTCTTCCTCTAAAGCCGCTGATAAACAGAATTTCAAAATCAGGTGCAAAACTTTCAAGAATTGCGTATTCTTCAGATGGTTTCAAACAGCCATTCAGAACCCCCTCAAAGCCGGATGTTT
>JAAYGP010000242.1 GCA_012727625.1 Clostridiaceae bacterium | reverse complement strand
GACAGGTCAGGCATGAAGCTTTAGCACCTATGCCTTAGCACTTAAACACTTATAAAAAAGGGGGATGGCGATGAAGGGCTTTGATTATCATGAGGTAAAACTGAACGAAGGCTTGCTGAAAGACACCTTGGATGAAACGATGAATTTTTTTCTAAGGATCCCGAACGACAATATTCTGAAATACATGCGTGAGGACGCAGGACTGCCGGCCCCGGGTATCTATTATACTGGATGGTTTAAGAATTCGCGAGGCATGGGTGTTCTTGGCCAGTGGATTTCAGCGTATGCACGCATGTACGCTATTACGGGAAATAAATCTTTCCGGGAAAAAGCATTATATCTGATTGATGAGTTCTGGAAATGTTACTTGATACTGAAGGGCACGCCCAAACGTTTATTATCGCACCGCTCATTTTATGCTTTCGAAAAATTGTTGCGTGCATTAATTGACCTTCATGTATATTGCGGCTACGAAACTGCAAAAGAGAAGTCAATTGAAATAATAGCTTTTGCTGTAGAAAATTTCAGTACAGAAAACCTTTTTGGAGACAATGGTACCGAGTGGTATACACTGCCTGAATCATTATATATGGCCTATGAGCTTTTCGGCATTGAACAAGCCAGGGAAGCGGCGGGGCGTTGGGAATATCGTGAGTGGTGGGACCTTTTCTACAAGGACCTGGATCCCTATTCCAAACGCCCGAAGGCAGGACTGTACTCTGAATTTTGTCATGCATATAGTCATACAAATTCATTCAACAGTTGTGCTATGGCTTATAAGGTCAAAAAAGACCCATATTATCTCCGGGCTATATGCAAATACTATGATTTTATAAAAAATGAGCAAATGATGGCTACCGGCGGCTATGGTCCATCCTTTGAACATTTGATGCCTAAAAACCGAATCATAGATGCTCTCAGGTGCGGTCATGACAGCTTTGAGACACAATGCTGCTCTTACGCTGCCTTCCGCCTGGTACATTATCTAACCTGCTTTACCGGCAACCCACATTATAGCAATTGGGTTGAGCTTTTGCTTTATAATGCAGTGGTTGCTACAATTCCGATGACTGAAGACGGTAAAGTTATTTATTATTCCGATTACAATATGTATGGCGCTCAGAAGATTAACCGACAGGATGGCTGGACATGTTGTACAGGTACACGTCCGCTCGTTGTTACGGAAATGCAGCGTTTGATTTACTTTAATGACGGAGAAGACCTGTATATCGCTCAGTATACACCTTCGACTCTTTCATGGAACCGGCAGGGAGGAAAAATCGTTGTTCATCAGAAGACTGGCTTCCCTTTAACGAACGAGACTCAGATAGAATTACAACTTGAAAGCGCAACTGAATTTGCTGTCAAATTTCGTATGCCAGAATGGCTTGCAGGCAAAATGACAGTAGCAGTCAATGGAACGGAAACTGAAGCGATGTTAGACGAGCACGGCTGGCTTTCAGTGAGCAATGTCTGGAAAAACGGGGATACCATTACGGTTACATTACCTCAAAATGTGTGGATGCATTCCTTTGACCCGATTAAGGAAGGACCAAATGCGTTCCTGCATGGTCCGGTTGTGCTTGCTGCCACCTATACAGGCCCGCAAACGCCAAATGACCATATGAATGTTAGAAAACTTACACAAAAAATGCGTCCTGTGGAAGGCAAGCCACTACATTATACGGTTGACGGTCGTGATGACTTGTATTTTAAACCGTTTTATGAATACAAGGAATATGAAAGGTACTTCATTTATCACGACACGACGGCTCATGCAACCAAACGGTTTGATTAAGAAACATATAACGCCATTCCTTGCAATTAACAAATAATACCCCTAAGCATCAAACAACAAACCAATAAAGCCTGATTGATTATTAAAGCAGGCTTTATTGGTTTTTATGGAATAATAAGTGGATTCAATCATGGGGGTATGATATAATCAATAAGTTAATTGAATGGTACACTATTGGGCAGCCATTTTCAAGGCTTGCAGTGTTGACCGGTTGACCTTTCTGCTTAGTATTTCTGCAAGGCAAATATTTCATAATCCGCTGCAGCATAGTGTAAAATAGAAATATTTCAAAAGTTTAGAGAGGTGAATATGGTGGGCGTATTTGATTTTATTAAAAACCAGTTAATTGAGGTTATTGAGTGGACTGATGATACTGCCGGAACAATGGTTTACAGGTTCCCTGTTGCAGGGAAAGAGATAAAAATGGGCGCACAGCTTACAGTAAGGGAATCGCAGGTTGCTGTTTTTGTTAACGAGGGACAAATCGCAGATGTGTTTCAACCCGGCCGCTATACCCTTACAACTCAAAATATGCCGATACTGACCAAGCTTAAATCATGGAAGTATGGTTTTAATTCCCCTTTTAAGGCGGAGGTGTACTTTGTAAACACCAGGCAGTTTACAGACCAGAAATGGGGAACATCAAATCCTGTAATGATGCGCGATGCAGAGTTCGGGATGTTACGATTAAGGGCTTATGGAATATACTCATTCAGGGTGACTGACCCTGTTGTGTTTCTCAAGGAAGTTTTTGGTACCGGGAGTATGTTTGATACAAATAGTATTACAGGACAGTTAAGGAGGTCAATAGTCTCGGGT
>JAAYGP010000241.1 GCA_012727625.1 Clostridiaceae bacterium | reverse complement strand
TTCGTACCGGACCAGTTCTTAAGCCATTAACCCATTTCTGAGGGCAGCAACCCCTTTATACTCTCCAATTCGGCTACCATCACGGGACATTTTGAAACAGGATCCGTTAAGGAATTTCCGGTATCAATCAAAGCTTTAAGGCATACTTCCCTGTCCCCTACCTGAATATATGTTTTAACAATATATGATTCCTTTTCAATGCGCTGCCTGAAAATATCCGTAAAGGCACGCACCATTAAAAAGCCGGACAACATGGTTAGAATCAGCATCAGTGTATCGCTTTTCAACTGGTTATAGAAAACTCCGTTTTTAAAATAAATGCCCTGGTTCAAAGTGCTCATAAGCGCATACCCGGCACCTGCGAAAATAAATGATGATATGTAGAACGATATTAAAGCTTTCATCCACCCCCTAATCCCCCAGCACGGAAACGCTATGGCTACCATCATTAACGACAGAAGAATTTTTCCGCCTATGGAATATAAACTGTGCATTTTGGGGCAAAGGAGCATTATGACCAAATAAACCGCTCCGACAACCGCGGAAAGGAATTTGCGCATTACCGATGAGTAACGTCCGGACAACTTTTCCGTAACAAGTAGTATGCCATAGTTAACTATTATATTTTCAAGGAACAGTAAATCTATATAAATTGCCATAGCACCACCCCAATGGATAATATCGCTATAGATTCCTGCTGTATCAATATTCCTTAAAATACCATTTAATTATGTGCTTCCTCAAAAAAGGCATAACTCCTCCATTATCAACCTATATGCAGGTTTACTGTTCTTTATTCCTGTTTTAAAGGAACAGAGGAAAAATTTTCAGGGCATAAGCATTTTTTTATCATATGGTCACATACAAGGCTCACCCACTTATTATACAATGTGATAACTGCAAGTTTTGTCAAAATATAGTATCACCCGGTTAATTTCCATTACTGTTCACACCCTGATTCAGTTACTTAGCAGGTCAGGTATTGTGCAATAGCGTAAAAAAGAGCTTCATTTGCAAGAGCTGGCAAGTTTAAGCTCTGGCAAACCGAAACTCGCAAAAATGCATATGGAAATAATAATGTATGTTGCATTTTTACTCAAACAGTCGGTTTGCTATTCCTCACTCTGACTGTGAACAGTAACACAGAATTAAGCACAGAGATATAAGGTTAAATTTAGATATTGTCTCCATTTTGTATTTCTGATATGATGAATAAGGCGTGACAAGGCTTAAGGTAAGCCCTCAAAATGTGATAATATCATGAATCCCATTGGTATTAAAATTATATATGTGAGGTGCCTTATGAAAAATACCTTTAAAAAAATACTGAAAGTTTTGCTATACTGCATTGGATTTGGTTCTTTGAACCTTATTCTGCAATTTATTGTTACGATTCCTTATATATCTTTGCATATAATTCTTTATTCAGGATCACAACCATATCCGGAAGATCCAAATACATATTTATCCGCTGGGTTTGAAGAAGCCTTAAACAGCACCTTAATACCGGTTTTACTGTCCGCCGGAATTTTAACCTTTGGCCTGGCATGGCTTATTCATGTATTATTTAAAAGGGATTTTTTTGAAAGGCTTTATTTTAATAAGACGACCGTTCCCTTAATCACTGCAGGTTTTATTATTGGTTTGTCCTTGCAGATTCCTGTCAGTGACTTTATAGAAACTATAAAGAAAATAAATGTGATGCCTGATGCGTTAATGAAATACGAAAAAATTATGGAATCAATGATTACAGGTCAAAGTTTTATTCTTCAAGTTGTTACAATAGGAATTCTAATCCCAATCCTTGAAGAAATAATTTACCGTGGCCTGATATTCGACCAGCTAAGAAAAAATATACCCTTAACTCCCGCGCTCATTATACAGGCCTTGATCTTCGGTATTATCCATTTAAATATAGTGCAAAGCTCTTATGCTTTTTTACTTGGAATATTGATGGGATTAGCTCTTGTAAGATCCGGTTCAATACTGCTGCCTATAGCAATTCATATAGGCATGAACCTGTCGGGAGTGATATTATCGGAATTCCATCCTTCGATAAGCAATACAATGGAATGGGTTCTGCGTATAGCTTCCTATGCTCTTGCAATAGTATGCATTGTATTTATGCTATATAAAACAAAAAACAAAGCAACTTTCGAAGCCTGAAAAAAATGCACCATTTGTCATGGTGCATTTTTTTTGAGTTTTCTGTGAGAAAATGTGCGTCTGTGCTCTGCGTAATCGGAAACAACATGTCCGTTTCCTATTAGTTTATATTTGTAAATCAGTAAGCCTTCCAACCCCATCGGGCCTCGGGCATGGATCTTGTTTGTACTTATTCCGACCTCTGCTCCGAATCCATACCTGAACCCGTCACTGAATCTTGTTGAACAGTTCCAGAAAACATTACCCGAATCAATCATGTTCATGAATTTCACCGCAGTATCCTTATTGCTTGTTATAATAGCATCCGTGTGCCCCGATCCGTATGTGTTTATATGTTCAATTGCTTCATCAACAGAATCAACAATTTTGACGGACAGAATATAATCCAGGTATTCGGTTCTCCAATCTTCATCGGAAGCATCAGCTGCCGGTATAATGCCTCGCACTCTCTCGCATCCTCTTAACTCTACTTTCGCTTCATCGGTTTTTTTCTTCAGCTCAGGTAAAAATCTTTCCGCAACGGATTCATGAACCAAAAGAGTTTCCGTGGCATTACAAACTGCCACATACTGTGTTTTGGAATCAAAAACAACTTTTACGGCCATATCCAAATCCGCGTCTTTATCAACATAGCAGTGGCAAATACCATCAGAATGCCCTAAAACAGGAATTCGTGAATTGTCCATAATAAACCTTACGAATTCATTGGAACCTCTTGGTATAATTAAATCAATATATTCATCCATCTTTAACATTTCCCGGACATCATCCCGGGTTTCAAGAAGATGAATCCAATCCTTTCCTATGCCTGCTTTCTCGCCTGCCTCTTTTATTACTTTCATAAGTATGCGGTTTGTTTCAATTGCTTCACTGCCGCCTTTCAGCATAACCGCGCTTCCGCTTTTCAGGCACAGGCTTGATATTTGAACAAGGGCATCAGGTCTTGATTCAAATATAACTCCAATAACTCCTATGGGACAGCTTACCTTAAAAAGCTCAAGCCCGTTATCAAGCTCGGTTGACATGAGCGTCTGTCCTACAGGATCCTGCATGCTTATAAGGCTTTTAATCCCCTCTATGGCTTCGTTAAGCTTCCTCTCATCGAATTTAAGCCTTTTTTGCAGAGGTGACGGCAGGTTTTCTTTTTTACTTCTCTCTATATCCAAATGATTCTTCTGAAAAATAGTATTTTTATTTTCCGTAAGCCCTTGTGCAATAAATTGAAGGGCAAGATTTTTCTT
>JAAYGP010000240.1 GCA_012727625.1 Clostridiaceae bacterium | reverse complement strand
CCGTGGTTTTTGACAAAGGATAAGCTGTTAAAACGATCATAATCATGTTGATGACCGAACCAGCAACAACACGGGTAAACGAAACTGAAAGCGAATTAATAAAATCTTTCTTTATTAAAAGATACTGATAGGCTTCAAGTGAAAAGTTTACCGGTAAAAACGATACAAAGCCAGCCCTGGCACTGGTACTGTCACTTAAGGATATCGCAAGAATATGTATTATCGGAAATACACAGGAGAGTGCAACCGTACCAAGAACCAGCCAATTGAATAACGAGAAAATGCGATACGGGACAGATTGCTTAACTTTCATACACTCACCTCCTAAAATACACGATAATCAGTAGTTTTATAAGCTAACCAATAGCTTCCGCCTACAAAAACCATAGACACAATTGATTTGAAAAGTCCCATTGCTGCAGCAGCCGAATATTGCCTGCCTGCAATTCCCAGACGATAAACGAGAGTATCCAGTATGTCTACCGTACGCTCAACCGTAGGATTATACATTATAAAGATTTGTTCAAAACCTGCATTCAATATATTACCTAATCCCAAAATCGTTAAAAGCACAATCATAGTGGAGATACAGGGCAGTGTTATTTTCGTTAGCTGCTTCCATTTGGATGCACCGTCTATCTGAGCTGCTTCATAAAGAGTTGGATCAATATTGGTTATAGCGGCTAAAAATAAAACAGTATTATACCCCATTCCCTTCCAGACGTCGGAAGAAATTAGTATAGTACGGAAGTATTTATTACTAATCAAAAACGGAATCGCTTCACCACCCAAGGCTTCAATAGTTTTATTGATCACGCCTGTGTATGAAAATACTTCCATGACCATTCCCGCCAAAATTGCCCATGAAAAGAAAAAAGGTATGAAAATAATTGTTTGAACTGTGCGTTTAAACCATGAACGTGTTATTTCATTCAGCAGCAATGATAAAGTTAATGGAACAATAATATTAAGAACGATCTTACTAAATGCAATAATAAAGGTATTCTTGAAAGCTATCCTAAAGCTTGGAAGAGAAAAAATATACCGAAATTGCTCAAATCCTACAAATTCAGAACCGGTAAAACCGAGTAAAGGTTTATATTCCTGAAAAGCCATTACAATCCCAAAGATAGGAATATAGGCAAATAACAGAACGAAAACTACAGCCGGCATCAACATTATGTGTAACGATTTTGTATTATAAAACATTCTTCGTTGTTTCATTACATTTTACCCCTTTTATTAAAGGATAGAAGAAGTCTTATAAGACTTCTTCTTTCTTATTTATTTATCTGTTATGATTCTTATACCATTCGTTCAATTCTCTCGTTATTTCATCGCCGCCCTGGGCTTTCCATTCAGAAACATATTTGTCAAAATCACTTACCGGTATTTCTCCGATAACCATGCTTAAAAATGTGTTGTCACGATATTTTGTAAGCTCACCAAGCTTTTTGACCATAGTAGGTGTTGTAACATATACCTCATTATATCTAGTCGGATATGTTTCCAAAACCTCAGTATGCTTTGCCAGACCACCGTTTGGAGCTAAGCGGCTGAAGTATAAGCCCCATGCTGTGCCGTCATTTGGGTTTTCCTTATATCTAAGATACGCATCCCATGCAGGCCAAAATTCGCTATTCTTAGGAGCCGACTCAGCAGGGAATTCAGTTTTGCCTTCTGCAATCAGATTGTTGATAAACAACATATTATCCCTAAGCGAATTTCCGGCAAAAATACGGAATGGGAGCCATGTCTGAACATATTGAGCAGCTTCTTTTTTCTCTTCCTCGCTCATAGTTTTCTTACAGCTCTGAAGAGTAAAAATTTTAAAACTCATTTACATAGCTCAAATTTATATCCCATTAATGTAATATATTGGTATCAGTCCTTTTTTATTTTTGCCGGGAAGGCTAGCCTAAAGCAGTAATATTTTTTTATTTTTTTGTGGAT
>JAAYGP010000239.1 GCA_012727625.1 Clostridiaceae bacterium | reverse complement strand
TATCATCAAAGCCTGCAAGCGAAATGTCATCGGGTATTGAGATCCCCAGCTCTTCAGCCGCCTTGATAACACCCAAGGCAACCAGATCGTTTATTGCAAAAATGGCTGTAGGCATATCGGATTTCTTAATCATGGTTCTGAGCGCGTTTGAACCGTCTTTCTTTCTGTAGCCACATATATAAATCAGGTTTTCATCAATTTCAATATTATGTTTCCTTAAAGCATTTTTATAGCCTGCCGACCTGTCCGCAAAAGTGCATGATTCTTTTATTCCGCCAACAAAAGCTATCCTACGGTGTCCAAGACCAATCAAATACTCAGTAATCATCTCTCCGCCCTTAACATTGTCTATTACTATATAATTGTATTTGTCTCCTCCCACTCTTGTCCCAAGAAAAATAATCGGAAGCCTGTCGGCAAATTTATCTATAAATTTCGTTGTATCGTCAGATACCGGCGCGATTATTATCCCCTCAACCCGTTTAGCAATCAGCAGGTTAAAATAGTCAACCTCTTTCATTATGTCCCAGTCCGTATTGCATAAAAAAACATTGTAATTATTTTTTGAGGCCTCATCCTCAACTCCTCTTGCCACCTCAGGGTAATAAGGGTTGGTTATATCCGGCACAAGCAGACCTATTGTATGTGTGCTTTGCTTAACCAGGCCTCTTGCAATGGCATTGGGAGTGTACCCAACCTCTTTGCATATTTTCAGAATCCTCTGTCTTGTCTGTTCATTGACATCCTTATGATTATTCAGCGCTCTTGAAACAGTGGCATATGAAACATTTGCAATTCTCGCTATGTCTTTAATTGTAACATTAGTCATTTTCTCACTTCGCATTTCATAAGAATAAAGACCTGTATTTTCAAGATTAGTATAGCAAACGTTTAATGTGCGGTCAATCAGGACTTTGCACTTCTGCCTCAGGTTCACCCGCCGGCCTGATAAACCTCCGCAGGGATTCCACGAATATTGTATAATGGCTGAAACAGGAATTTCATGCAGTCAGGGCGTTTTATACAGTTTAAGTTTCATTCCGAGTCACAATATTTGTTACTGTTCATTCCGCTATTGCACAATATCTGATCTGTAAGTAACTGAATCAGGGTGTGAACAGTAACCTAATGTTTATAAAACAAAACTTTGGACATAGGCTCGAGTAAAATTACTGTAGGGATTAATTGGGGAAAATATCCAAAAAAATTGAAAAGAAGATGACATCCTGTTAAGATATAAGTCACCAAAACAAAATACTCAACGAAAGGATGCATCTTCTATGTATAATAGTATACAACATTTTATCGGTTTTGGTGTAAAAAAGATTGAAGATAAAGTAAAAAATTTTGTTGAAAAGCCTACGGACCTGGCTGACCTTGTTCTGGGATTGCAAGAAGAACTTTTTGAATTGGGTAGAAACATCGTTACAGAAGTTCTTGAAGATATGGACGATTATCTGCGGGAATCGGCTTCTCGCAAACAGAACTGGGAAATTGTAAGAAAGGATAGAACAGGACTATTAACAAGCTTTGGACCAATTAATTATGAACGAACATATTTTAAACCTAAGAAAGACGGAAAAAGACAATACCTTGTGGATAGAATAGTTGGTATCAGTCCTCATGACCGAGTAAGTGCTGATGTTGTCATAAATGCTGTGGAAGAGGCCTCAGAGAGCAGTTATAGAAAAGGTGGAGAGAAGGCTGCATACATGGATGAGGTGAGCAAACAGGCTGTAATGAATAAAGTACATGAACTTGAGGTCGTTCAGCCAACGGTGGAAAAGAGAAAAGATGAGACGCCAAAGATTCTGTATATTGAGGCTGATGAAGACCATGTAGCACAGCAAGGGAAAAAGAAACAAAAGACAGAAGATGAATGGGGAGCAAGTAGCACACTAATGCCTAAGCTTGTTTACGTCCATGAGGGAATTGATTACGAGCAGAGCACTAAGAAGAGAAAAGTATTGAAGAATCCCCGTTATTTTGGAGGAATCAGAGATAGTGAAGAACTGTGGTTAGAGGTTTCTCAGTACATAGATGATGCTTATGATGTGGATAAGATTGAAACTG
>JAAYGP010000238.1 GCA_012727625.1 Clostridiaceae bacterium | reverse complement strand
TATATGCCATACCCTGATTGCTGTATTTTCCCATACTCTATATGCAGAAGTGATTTTTATTGCGTATGGTGTTTTTCAGATATCAAAACAGGTTGCCCTCATTTAATTTACTATCCGGATCAAACGTTTTTCTGATAGATTTCATCCCATCAATTCCACCCTGCCCATACATCATCCTGAGGAAATCAACTTTCAGCTTGCCGATACCATGTTCTGCAGCCACAGTCCCACCGGAATCCAGTACCCTTTTTGCCCATTTTTTATAAAGCTCCTTGCCTTTTTCATATTCTTCAATTGACTTTGGCAGAATATTTACATGGATATGGTTGTCGCCAATATGGCCAAACATAACAGAATTAAATCCCTCATGATTAAGATCGGCCCTGTACATTTGCATGACTTCTTCAAGCATGTCGTCGGGAACTGCCATGTCAGTTCCCAGCTTTGTTATGTTTGGATCGTTCCTGCGCAGCTGATCCACCAAAAGGTTAACCACCTCAGGCACTGCATGTCTGAACAGTTTCATATTTTCCATAAGCTGCGGTGTATCGGCAACCCAAGTGTCGGGCTCACACCCGCCGCATCGCTCAGCCCTTTCAAGAGCCTCACCCATTGATTCCATCGCTTCGTCTTCATTATCCCCGTGAATTTCCACATAAACTGCACTGTTAAATCGTTTGTCCACATAGGGAATATTTGAAAAAGCAGCATTGGTTTCTTTCTGATCCATAAGAAGTTTTAAAGCGTCGCCGTTGAAGTATTCGATTGCTGCAGGGGAGAATTCCGCAGTGCCGCTTCCGTCATTGGTTTTAATATGTGATTTAGCTGATTTATTTTTACGGAGAGCTTTAACAAACTCAATGGCAAAGTCCTCTTTATTAAAGAAAAACATCAGCCCCCATATCTCCGAAGGTTCTTTTATAAGACGCAGTTCTATCTGTGTAATTATTCCCAAAGTTCCTTCGCTACCGATAAATAAATCGATCAAATCCATGTCTTTCCTGATATAATATCCGGAAGCATTTTTTATATCGGGTATCGTATATTCAGGAAATTTCCCCTCTATAACCCTGCCCGTATCCGCAACAAGTCTGAAATTGTGTCCGTTCGCCTTGTGTTTACCTCTCCTGAGAGAAAGTGCGGAGCCGTCAGGCAAAACGACGCGC
The DNA here is from genome assembly GCA_012727625.1 of Clostridiaceae bacterium. Classification (GTDB taxonomy): domain Bacteria; phylum Bacillota; class Clostridia; order DSM-8532; family DSM-8532; genus JAAYGP01. The sequence continues at coordinate 482 of JAAYGP010000238.1, read as the reverse complement.
AGACCTTCAATATAATTTCGTGTGGGTCCGTAACGATAAGAACGGGCTCCAGAGGCATTACATGCCACCATTCCTCCTATGGATGCAGAAGTTTCTGTCGGATCGGGCGGGAAAAAATATGCACCGGAATTTTTCATAATTTCCAAGGCTTTAAGTGAATGCTCCTGCCAGCCATCTGTTTCAAAATCCTTATGCAGGATGGCTTTTCTGAGGTCTGCAAGCAACACTCCCGGTTGTACTGTTATATAAAAAACATCATTTTCACTATCATACCGAAGTCCCTCTATCCTGTTCATACTTGTAAGGTTTAATATATGCCCGCCTTGCGGCACTGCACCTGCAGTGATCCCTGTACGCGCACCCTGTATGGTCACTTTCCTGTTTTCATTTTTGCAGAACTTTAATATTTCCATTATCTCCGTCTCTGTTCCCGGGAAAGAAATAGAATCAGCATACCCTGTCTTTCTTGACTCATCCCGCAT
>JAAYGP010000237.1 GCA_012727625.1 Clostridiaceae bacterium | reverse complement strand
TTTCAAGGTTTTCCGGCAATCCCCCGTCACTGCCGTATTCAATCAGGCTAAGGCACCAGAAAACCATACCGGGCAGGTATATAAGAATATGTGCCGGTTTCCTTACAAAAGCAATATCAGTCAGAAGCATAACCAGATGCAGGGAGAATGCGCCAAAAAAGCACCATCCCACCGCGGATACCATTACCCAGAAATTGTGGGATGTGACAGTAATATAGGAAAAACCAGACGCGACGGACCACACAGACATACTTATACACCAAAGCAAGAACACCCTGTTGATCCTGGCCTGGCTTTTCGCCCTGAATATAAAAAAACCCATATATATGTACAACAAAGCTGCAAACAGTGATAATGCCGATAAAACGTTAAGCAATACCGTCCCTCCCGCAGTTTGTATTTGGTTGCGCGCTGAATCGGGCAATGGCCTGTAATATTCGGATGTGATATATAACTATTTTATCACAAAATAAGGTAAGATGCGCAAACAACATTATATTCCGGCCTAAAGATTACTGTTGGCAGATTACTGTTCACACCCTGATTCAGTTACTGATCAGGTATTGTTCAATAAAAGAAACAAGGGTTTTCCTTTATTGCACAATGTCTATCTGATAAAATGAACACTTTGATCAGCAATTCTGAAGATCATTCAGACAAATAACGTTGACATCTCCAGGCTTTTTGCCCAGTATAATACACTTTAAAATCCCATAGGCAGTATCCATCGATGTTAAGCATGGGATTGAGCTTTCAACCGCCTTTCTTCTGATTCTGAAACCATCGCGACGGGGTTCGCGACCTCGGGTTGGGGTATTTATAATAAGCTTTATTTTGCCCTGTTCAATTAAATCCAAAAGATTTGGAGACTCTTCACTTATTTTTCTGACCGCGTTGGTAGCAATACCATGCCGGTTCAGGTAAAGAGCCGTTTTCCCCGTGGCATACAATACATATCCAAGTTTTTCAAAGTCTTCCGCCAATGAGACCAATTCCGGTTTATCGGTGTCCCTTACCGTGAAAAGTATGCCGCTTCCCGGTTCCGGCAGTTTGATTCCCGCTGCTAAAATCCCCTTGTACAAGGCATCATGAAAAGTTTCGCCTATTCCCAGAACCTCACCTGTGGATTTCATTTCAGGACCAAGGCTGGTATCGACATCATGAAGCTTTTCAAATGAAAATACCGGCACTTTTACGGCAACATAATCCGATTCCCTGTATAATCCCGTTCCATACGGAAAGTCGCTTAATTTTCTGCCCATCATTATTCTTGTTGCCATTTTTACCATGGGTATGCCTGTCACCTTGCTGATGTACGGAACTGTGCGGCTTGAGCGGGGGTTCACCTCTATTACATAAACCTCGTCGTTATAAAGCACATACTGAATATTAACCATTCCAATGACATTAAGCGCAGCGGAAAGCCTTTTTGTGTAATCAACAATGGTATCCTTAATTTTCCAGCTTATATTCTGTGTCGGATATATGGAAATACTATCACCGGAATGTACACCTGCCCTTTCAAGATGCTCCATGATCCCCGGAATCAATATATCCTCCCCGTCACAGATGGCATCCACCTCAAGCTCCTTGCCCATCATATACTTGTCTATCAGAATCGGATGTTCCTGCTCCTCCCGGTTTATAATCTCCATAAACTCACGTATATCATCGTCATTAACGGCAATTTCCATACCTTTTCCGCCCAGTACATAGGAAGGACGGACAAGTACGGGATATCCCAGTTTATTTGCCGCAGATATTGCTTCTTCGGTTGTATATACAGTCATCCCTTTTGGCCGGGGTATGTTTTGCTCGGCTAAAATCCTGTCAAACAGTTCCCTGTCTTCCGCCGCGTCAACATATTTTGCTTCCGTACCGAATATTCTGACTCCAAGCTCATTCAAAGTTTTTGTTAGCTTAATGGCTGTCTGTCCTCCGAATTGAACAATGGCACCATCAGGCTTCTCTGTTTCAATAATGTTTGTTATATCCTCCGGCGTAAGGGGTTCGAAATATAGCCTGTCTGCCGTGTCAAAATCCGTGCTCACCGTTTCCGGATTGTTATTTACGATTATGGTCTCATACCTTTCTTCTTTTAAACCCCACACAGAATGAACAGAACAGTAATCAAATTCAATGCCCTGCCCGATGCGGATAGGGCCGGAACCTAAAACCAGCACTTTTTTACGTTTTCCCGGAACCACTTCCGTATGGGTATCATAGGTGGAGTAAAAATACGGCGTAACTGCTTTAAATTCCGCGGCACAGGTATCCACCATTTTATAGACAGCCTTTATATTCCATTTGTTTCGCCTTGCTTTTATGTCTTTTCTATCGCACTTCATAAAACCTGCTATTGCGCCGTCGGTGAAACCCATCCTTTTTGCCTTAAGCAAAAGCTTCCGTGTTAATGATTCCAAATCCGTTTTTGCAAGGGTTTCCTCCATGTCAACAAGATTCTTAATTTTATATAAAAAGAAAGGATCAATCTTTGTAATACCATTTATCTCTTCAATGGAAAATCCTCTCCGAATCGCTTCCGCAACAACAAGAATCCGTTCATCGTCTTTATCATGAAGCTTTTCTTTTATCCGGGAATTGCCCAGCTCTTCAAAATGCGGCTGTCTTAAAGTGAAAAGGTTAAGCTCCAGTGAGCGTAACGCTTTCATAAAGGCATCCTCAAAGGAATTGCCTATGGCCATCACTTCCCCTGTTGCCTTCATTTGCGTTCCCAGGGTTCTTTTTGCGTTGACAAACTTGTCAAAAGGCCATTTCGGAACCTTAACCACTATATAATCAAGAACCGGCTCAAAGCATGCACAGGTTTTTCCGGTAACAACGTTTTTAATCTCATCCAGGCTGTACCCGACAGCTACCTTTGTTGCAACCTTGGCAATGGGATATCCGGTTGCCTTTGATGCCAAGGCAGATGAACGGCTTACTCTTGGATTTACCTCTATTACAGCGTATTCAAAACTGCCTGTGTGCATTGCTAACTGAACATTGCAGCCACCCACTATTTTCAACTCGGAAATTATCTTTAAGGCGGCAGTACGAAGCATCTGGTATTCCCTGTCGGAAAGAGTCTGGGCAGGAGCCACCACTATACTGTCACCGGTGTGTATTCCGACAGGATCCACATTCTCCATACTGCAGACGGTAATGGCATTCCCTTTGCTGTCCCGCATAACTTCAAACTCAATTTCTTTCCATCCCGATATGCACTTTTCTATTAAAACCTGATTAACCCGGCTTAAACGTAAGCCGGCAGTTGCAATCTCAACAAGCTGTTCCCTGTTTTCCGCTATGCCTCCACCGGTTCCTCCCAGGGTGTAGGCAGGACGCACTACCACCGGATAACCTGTTTCCTCTGAAAAAGACAGGGCATCCTCAATTGTCTGGACAACCCTGCTTGGAATGCAAGGCTCGCCTATTTTTTCCATGGTGTCCTTAAAGGACTGCCTGTCCTCCGCCATTTTAATTGTGGCAGCTTCGGTCCCCAAAAGCCTTACTCCCGCGGAATCAAGAAAACCGCTCTCAGAAAGCTCCATCGCAAGGTTCAGCCCTGTCTGTCCTCCCAATGTCGGAAGCAAGCTGTCAGGTTTTTCCTTCAGAATTATTTTCTTTACCGCATCAATATCCAAGGCTTCAATATAAACCCTGTCTGCAATGTCCACATCAGTCATTATTGTGGCCGGATTGCTGTTAACAAGCACAACTTCAATGCCTTCTTCCTTCAATGCCCTGCACGCCTGAGTTCCTGCATAATCAAATTCCGCGGCCTGACCGATAATTATCGGTCCGGAACCTATAACCAAAACCTTTTTTATATCCTTATTAAGCGGCATAGCAAACCTCCATCTGTGTTTTTCTGTAAACTTTATCCCTTCACTTTCCCTGAACATTAAAAAAGCCAGAATATGTTGAATTTTCAGCTAATCAAATCTTAACAACCGGTGGTAACATAGTTAAGTAAGTTTTCCGGAAGCTACATCGGTAATCAGTATCCTAAGTATGACAAACAACAATAATTTCAGGTATTTAGCAGTTTATAACAATTTTAAAAAATCTCCAATCAAATCAACCATACCTGCTGTACGGGGCAGGGTTTCAGGATCAAACTGACAGGTTATGACAGGCACATCGGAATATCTTAAACCTTCAACCGTTTCATCATTCATGCTTGTATGAGTAACCTCCACCCTGCTTTCAGAAAGACTTTCCAAAACTACCGTAAACCCATGATTCTGCGACGTTGTAAAGGATATCCCTCTTTTAATATCCCTGACCGGATGATTGTTTCCTCTATGACCATATTTCAACTTAGCTGTATCCGCGCCCAAAGCCAAAGCAGCCACCTGATGCCCGAGGGATACTCCGAAAATCGGCTTTTTCCCCGCAAGGCCCTTTATGGTTTCTATAACTTTCCCGCAATCCTTTGGATCACCCGGTCCATCAGAGATAACTACACCATCGGGGTTCACCGCGAGAATCTCTTCCGGTGGTGTAAATGACGGGAATAAAAACAACTCACATTTTCTTTTTCTGAAAGCGTTAATCAAGCTTCTTTTTACACCCAAATCCAATATCGCGATTCTTTTCCCGCTGTCTTTGAAATGTTTTACATCACAGGTTGTGACCTTTGAAACAGGTTTTAAAATCCGGTATTCACGGGCTTTTTTCAGCAAATTGTCATAGCCGGGGTTTTCCCCGGTAGTTATAATACCGTTCATTGTGCCGTTATCCCTTAAATGCACAGTTAATGCCCGGGTATCAATCCCTGTAATGCATACGATATTATTGCTTTTAAGATATTCCCCAAGGGTTCCGTTGCTTCGCCAATAGTTCGGGAAATCGCATATTTCCCTTGCAATAAAACCTTTAACATGTATTTTGCCGGATTCGCTGTCTTCACTGTTAACGCCGTAATTTCCAATAAGAGGGCAGGTCATCGCAACAATCTGTCCATAATTTGACGGATCTGTCAATATTTTTTGATAACCTGTCATGGCCGTATTGAAAACAACCTCTCCGACCGTATTTCCACAAGCTCCTTTGGATGTTCCCACAAATACCGTTCCATCCTCCAGCATTAATATGGCTTTCATATTCTTTCCTCCGTCAACCGATTTCGTTTTTCAGCTCTTCCCGCATCCTGATGGCTTCTTCACGGCATGCCAGATCAAAATCTTCAATTGAAAAATCCTTTTTCCATCTTTCAAGCCTGTATGCACACATAAGGCTTCTTGAAGCATTTATAACAGCACCAAGTCCGTTTTTATCAAAAGCCACGGCAACATCTTTCGCGCTGCCGCCCTGGGCTCCATATCCGGGAACAAGAAAATAAGCCGAATTCATTCTGTTGCGCAATAATTTTAACTGCTCCGGCCAGGTTGCGCCAACCACCGCTCCCACGGATGAATAACCATGCTTCCCGATTAAATCCTCTCCCCACTTTGTAACCAGGTCCGCCATTAACTCGTACACCTTTCTTCCGTCCTGAAGAACCATGTCCTGCACCTGTACCGACGAGGGATTTGATGTTTTAACAAGGACAAAAATTCCTTTATCATAATTTTTGCAATCCTCCAGCATCGGTTTTATTCCATCGGTACCCAAATACCCGTTTACGGTAAGAGCATCCGCATTGAACGCATATGAGGCATCGCCTTTTTCCAGAATTGTTTTCCCAAGGTACGCCGAGGAATAAGCGCCGGAAGTTGTGCCAATATCATTTCTTTTTCCGTCAGCAATAATTATGAAGCCTTTTTCCCTTCCATATTCCATAGTTCGGTATAACGCCCTCAGGCCTTCATGGCCGTACATTTCGTAATAGGCCAATTGTGGTTTAACAGCCGGAATTATGTCGGCAACGGCGTCCATAAGCCTCCTGTTGAATTCAAATATGCTTTCCGACGCTGCCTTTAATGTGTTTCCATAAAGCTCGAGATTTTTCAGCCGGATTGATATCGGAATATATTCAAGCTTTGGATCAAGACCTAAAACTGTCGGATTTTGTTTTTCATTAATTCTGTCTATAAGTTTGTCTGAAAACATATCTTCCATCCTTTCAGCAAATGAGTTTACGGAGCGCAGTTTAAACATCCTGCATTACACGATTTTTCCGTTCCTTACTGTTATTTTTCCTCCCACAATTGTAAAATTCACTCTTCCATTAACCGGATAACCATGAAAGGGCGAATTTTTGCTTTTCGACGCAAACTTTTCAACGTCAATCCTGTATGACGGTGACGGATCAAATATTGTTATATCCGCTGCACTTCCGGCTTTCAGCTCCCCCCTGTTAATTCTTAATATGTCGGACGGGCCCTTGCACAGCGTCTGCACCAGTTCCGGCATTGTTAACTTCCCTGTGGCAACAAGAGCTGTATAGGAAAGAGGCAATGCAGTTTCAAAACCAACAATCCCATTGGCGGCTTTATCAAATTCCACATTCTTTTCGTCAGCATGATGAGGCGCATGGTCTGTTGCAATTATATCAATTGTTCCATCGCACAATCCGTTAATTATTGCCTCAACATCCTCACTTTTCCTGAGCGGAGGGTTTACTTTAGCCATCGTGTTATAGCCTTCGCAGGCATTTTCCGTAAGGGTGAAATAATGCGGACAGGTTTCCGCCGTAACCTTTACTCCCCTTTCCTTTGCCTTGCGTATAAGATCCACTCCCAACGCGGTGCTTACATGACATATATGAACCGGAACCTGTGTACGCTCTGAAAGAATTATATCCCTGGCAATCATAATTTCCTCACAGGCTTTTGATATCCCCCTCAGGCCCATCTCTGTTGACAGGCAGCCCTCATTCATAACCCCTTCCTCCGCAAGATCCAAGTCTTCACAATGACAAAGCACTGCCACATCAAACATTTTCGCGTACAGCATTACCTTTCTCATAACCGACGAATTTTTAACGGAATAACCATCATCAGAAACACCTACAATGCCAGCCTCTTTCATTTCCCCAATCTCAGCAAGTTCTTCGCCTGATTGTCCTTTTGTCATGGCGCCAATGGGGAATACGTTGACATAACCCTCCCTGGTCGCTTTGTCCACAATATACCGTATGACTGCCTTATTGTCGGCCACAGGATTTGTGTTTGCCATACACGCGACGGAAGTAAATCCGCCCAATGCGGCGCTTTTGGTGCCTGACACAATATCCTCCTTGTATTCATATCCCGGATCGCGAAGATGACAATGGGCATCAACAAGACCTGGCAGGACATAACAGCCTTTTGCGTCCACAACCTCGTCGGCATCTGTATCAAGGCCCGCTCCAACAGCGGTAATTAATCCGTTTTCCACCAATACGTCCCGTCTTACCTCTTTGTTATGCGTAACAACAATCCCGTTTTTTATTATCAGCTTCATGATTATCCTCCAATCCGTTAATCTCCTTGAGTAATTTGAATGCCTGTAATCCACTGCAGAGTCATTCCGTCTTAATTGCCCGGCTTTTCTGCTGTTTGAGTAAAATGAATGACTGAATACTTTTGAATCTTTAACCTTTCAATTTCCTCACTGCCAATTTCACTGTTCACTGCCTGTAAGCATATACAGCAAAGCCATCCGTACTGCCACCCCATTGGTTACCTGTTCGTTTATAACGGAGTCATCCCCGTCAATGACTGCCGACGTCATTTCAACTCCACGGTTAACCGGGCCCGGATGTAAAACAAGGGCATTCTTTTTTGCATTTTTAAGTTTACCGGGGCTTATGCCAAAATATTTAGCATATTCAGACCGGGATGGAAAAAGCGCCTTTTTCTGCCTTTCCAATTGCACCCTCAGCCCCATAACCACATCTGCGTTCTCTATGGCATCTTCCAGGGTTGGTGCTGTTTCTGCCCCCATTTTTTCAATTTCCACAGGCATCATAGTGGCGGGTCCATATACAACGGGAGTGGCTCCCATTTTTCGAAGCCCTATAATATTACTCCGTGCAACACGGCTGTGATAGATATCTCCAAGAATAGCCACCTTTAATCCGTCAAATCCCCCAAGATGCCTGCGTATTGTGAACAAATCAAGAAGCGCCTGGGTTGGGTGTTCATGCATACCGTCCCCAGCGTTTATCACGGATGCTTTCACATATTTAGCCAGATGATGCGGAGCACCGGACATATTATGCCGGATTATTATCACGTCGGCTCCCATGGAATCAAGAGTCCTGCCGGTGTCCATGAGAGTCTCCCCTTTTGCGACACTGCTTGCGTTTGCTGTTATATTCACCGTGTCAGCACTCATGTATTTAGCAGCCAATTCAAATGATACCCTTGTACGAGTGCTGTTTTCATAAAATAAGGTTATTACGGTCCTGCCACGAAGATAGTGTACTTTTTTGCTGTCGCTCAACACAATTTTTCTCATATACTCCGCAGTATTCAATATCGATGTAATTTCATCCGCAGAAAGTTCCTTAAGTCCCAATACATCCTTTCTCTCGAGCTTCATTCCACGATTCACCTTTTCCTTTCATAAATTGAATAAGGAAATATTTGCAAAAAAATAGTAAGACTAAATGTCTTACCATTTATAATAATTTTTTATTTAAGCGATACTGAGTTATCACCGGTCTGATTTTATTCATTAAAACACAAAAAAAGGAAACACGTTGGCTTAGGACTATAAACACTACTTTCCTGATATTGACAGATCCAGATTTACCAAACTCAGCCAATTTTGTTTCCTCCGTTTCTATATCCTTGTAATACTAACATAAAAAATTGAAGATGTCTATAAGAAATTTTTAATTTTGCAAAAGTATCAGCAGTGGAGTTAATTGACCAGGGGTGGCATTTACTACTTCTAAAAAATTGTACTAAAGGCAACCTTCTGGTTAGTGTACGCTTCTTTTAACTATATTTACAACATTATTAATTATTCACATCCATAATATACTTGCAATTATATTTAATGGATAATTCTTACTTTCTGAATGTAACCCAGTCGCATTTACTCTTTCAAAGGTTGCATTTACTTTGTCCATTCACCAATCCGCAGTGGGAACAATTGCCGGTTGTATTAAGGAAAGTAATATGTTAACCTATTATTAATTCAATATGTATATTTTATAATTTACTGCTTTGTTTTCTTTTTTTAAGCAGCACTTTTTATATTATTGCATAATACAGTTACTCCCGGACGGAAAACCTGAATTTAATTCATTGCCTATAAGATAGGTAATTGCGAAACGATTCCAAAAACATAAACAAATGTTTCGCAGATAAGAGTAGGAGAGTCAAAACAAGCTTCAACAGGGGTGGGCATGAACATTGTAAACAGAAT
>JAAYGP010000236.1 GCA_012727625.1 Clostridiaceae bacterium | reverse complement strand
GCTTTTGTTCAGATTCATACAAACAATTTTAATGATATATTTAAAAATGGAACTTTTTATTTTCTTTTCGTCTAAATTTAAGATCATGAATCCTTAATAATTTTGTTCCGGCAATCAAAAAAATTAAGTAAAAAACTTTTTGTCCAATTGTTAATACTGTGCAAGTGAATATATTCCAGATATTTATTAAAGATTTTGTAGGAAATCAATCAGATATTTCAAATATTTAAAATTTGGTAGAAAATTTATGCAATTATATGTATAATTAAAATAAGAAAAAATCTTGCAGGGGTGGGGGGGTTATGAATGTTTATTATTTCGGTGAAACATTTGAACTTCAGCCTGATTCTGTAATAAAGCTCAGTAAAGGTTCGATCGGACCTGCAATAGGAGCAATAGTTGTTGCCATAATTCTTATTTATACGATTATATCTTACTTCTACAATCGAAACGTCTCGACTTTTCTTAGCCTTATCACCCTTCAGTTTTCTTTTTTCCTGCTGTTATCAGGCTATGCCCTTTATTCCACATCAACAACTGTTGCTAAGGTTGACTTCTGGACCAGAATCAGCTATACGGGGTTATCCATCTCACCACTTTTTGGTATATCTTTTATTGAGGGTGTCTTAAACAAATCCTTTAAAAAAACAAAGTATGTTACAATCCTTAACTGCCTTGTATGTATTCTCCTCGTCTGGTTTGAAGACAATTGGATAATTACGCGGTATGCCAAAATCACACCACACCCCACAATGATTAAAGGTATGGGTTTTAACCTTCTGGTGCTTTATATCATGGGCTATTTGTTTACCTGTTATGTAATATTTATGCGGCATTACATAAAAAATCCCGAGTGCAGATCCCTGTACTGGCCATTGGCCGTTGGTTTTACCGGCTGGTCTGCGTCAGGGCTTTATGGCGCATTAAATGCGACAAGCATAATCCGTCTGGTCGATTTTCCATGGGTTGGTCCTGTTATTATGATGCTGGCTTCAGCGCTTTATCAGGGAAAGCTGCTTTTCAATCGCAGCAAGGAACTTGAGAATGCCATAAAGGAAAAAGACGCCTTGTATGAGCAAATAATACATGATGATCTTACAGGCGTATTGAACAGAAATTATTTAATGCATACCCTCGGGCAGTATATTAACCATCCCTCCTTTGATTCTGTTGAGCATTGTCTGTTGTTTATAGATCTTGATAATTTCAGTATGATAAATGAATTATATGGCCATCAGGGCGGGGACGCGCTTCTTAAACTTGTGGGCAGGATTTTAAAAGAGACCTGCAGAAAATCGGACATACCCTCACGTTTCGGCGGGGATGAATTCCTTCTCTACCTTTATGACTGCAATGAAGAGCAGGCTGTCAAAATAGCCCGGAGGATTCAGGAGCGCTACGCGGAGGAATTTTATAAGATAATAGATAAATCGTCAAATGTCAGTGCCGGTTTGTGCATAGGCATAAGTTCCTCCCGGTTCTGGAGCAAAACAATTTCAGAAATTATTGATCAGCCTGATTTTGCCATGTTTGAAGCAAAAAGAGCCGGTAAAAACAGAATCGGAGTATTTACAGGCCGTAAGGACTCTGCAAATGAAACCGATCAGACAGTAAATCTTGTGTAAAACGACGGATTGACATCCTGCAAAACAGTATTTATAATAGTTTAAGAGGTGAAGACATGTTTCGTGGAATGTTTGCAGGACGTTACGGTATTGACAGATACTCTGTCTTTTTAGCTGTCTTTGCTTTGATTTTTTTGCCATACCCGTATATATGGATAGTTGGTGTAATAATTATCGGCTATGCCATATTCAGGGCTTTCTCAAGGAATTTTGACAAACGCAGAAGAGAACTTTATAAATTTGATGAAATAAACAGGGCTTTTGCAATGCAGCTTATGAAACTCTTTCACTGGTTTAAAAAACTATTTCATAACATTAAAAACAGATTTCAGAAATTAAAAATAAGGTTAAGCCAAAGAAAACAATATCTTTTTCTCAAATGCACTCAATGCAAAAAAACCTTAAGGCTTCCCCGGCATAAGGGCAAGCTTCAGGCAACCTGCCCTTTATGCGGTACCAGTTTTATGAAAAAGACATGACAAAAATGGGATATTCCGGCTTATTGGTTCCGGTCCCGGGTATAAGTGAAATATCTGGATGCAAGATAAATAAAATCAGGCTTTACTATTTGATCCATTAAATATGCCGGGGTTTCGGAGCCGTATGCCCTGTTTCGGTTTAAATCACGCAGAATCTCGTTGGAAGTTTTTATACCTATTCCATGACCATAATAATATCCGTTCAATAACATTATGACATTTTCCCCCTGCCATTCAGGAGTATCCGGGTTCACATCCGGATTTTTAAAATACAGGCAGTCTCCGGGCAGAGCATTCCTTACATTTCTGTATGTATGCACACCGAGATCCTTGTCAAGATATTTCCAGTCCATCAGGTATATATCCGAAAAAAGATTGTCAAACAGCTCAGGCGGCAGCACTTCAACCAAAGCCATATAAAACACTATAACTATTGCGGTTGCGCATTCCGTACCATATAATCGGCTGTTTTTATATATGTCGCGAACAGCTTCGTGAGGTTTAACTTCTTTTTTCAGCCTGAATCCGCCTTCCCGGGTTCTATCCCAGTAGTTTGCATTACACATGGAGTCTTTAAATAATCTGAAGGAAAAAAAACTGTTGTTTAACCTTTCGGAAGCATTGACAAGCTCTTTTCTTGCATCAAGTTCAAACTCAAGAAACTTCATTGAGGGATATGAATAAACAGCATCATTTTCAGTTATCATTTTTGCAATCTGCCATTTCGTGCTTCCTGCCGGATATTGTCTTTGAATGGAATCATCCGTAATTAAATTTCTTTCAATCTGAATCATTTGCTTTCTCTCCTTGATAAAACTTTTTTATTACATCATATGAAGATGGGCCAAAAATGGGATTATGTTACCCAGGCATTTAAATTTACTTTTATAAACGTATTGACAGCGTGTTTATTTTTCTGTATTACTGTATTGAGTGATTAATACAATAATACAAAGGAGTGGTTAAATGCCTTGGGAGCTTAAATCGGATCGCCCGATATATGCGCAATTGATTGAGCAGATAAAACTAAGAATATGTTCCGGCGTTTATGCACCAGGCTCAAGGCTGCCCTCCGTAAAAGAATTTGCGCAGGAAATATCGGTGAATCCCAATACCCTGCAAAGGGCTTTTGCAAAACTGGAAGAGGATGGTCTTTTGTTCACTGCCGGAACAAGCTGAAAGTTTGTAACGGAGGATATGGAAATGATTCTTAAGGTTAGATCAAAAATTGCCAAGGAGCAGGTTCAGCAGTTTCTTGAGAAAATGAATAAACTCGGTTTTGAAGAAACGGAATTTTTAAAATGATAACGACAATTATGGAGGAGATGAAAAAATGAATAAGATTATGGAATGCAGAAACCTACAATTTATGTATCGGAACTCTGGCGGGTTAAGTCACCTTGCACCCGCCGGATTACAGAACCTCCCATACTGCTACCTTTAAAAAAGTGAGGTTTTTGTTTTGAAAACATAAACATATGCTGTCGCCAAATTCAGTGAGAATATTTGTCATCCGCTGCTAAAACCACGCCTTGCTTTATAGTGGTGCGCTTTCTCAAGCATCATGTCCTTAACTTTCATCAGGCGGGTCAGGTTGGATCTTTCGTTTTCCTCCAGTTTCATTGTGATGTATTTTATTGTTTCCTGGAGATTTGGAATCATCACATATTCAAGCGCATTAACACGGCGGCGGGTTTTTTCTATTTCGTCTGCCAGAAGCTGTGCCGATTTCTCCATTTCTGCAAGTTTTAATAAATCCGGGGCAAGAGCGGAAAGGGTTGCTATTGCCTCATCCAGCTCACCTGTGGTATAGGCAAAGCCATACGGGTAAATATCTCCCTCAATGTTTTCCCCGGTGGTGAATTCCAGGACAGGAACATTCACGCTCATAATATTGCGGGTTTTGGCTTTCAGATTAAGCTCTATTTTAGGAAACATCAGCGCTTCCTCAACAAGCTCGGTGTTCATAACCGCTCTGGCCATTACAAAGCGCGAATGCACTACCATGAGCTTTTCTTCCATTTCCTCGCGCAAGCGCTTATTTTCCCGGACAATATCCAGAAATTTTTTCATCAACTCATCCCGCTTGTCTTTTAAGAGCTTGTGTCCCCTTATTGCGGTTTTCAGTCTTTTTTTAAGACCAGTCAGCACCATTCTGGTGGGATTTACGTTCAATCGAGCCATTAAGAAAACTCCTTATGCGTTCATCTTCCTGCATCACTTTTTCAGATATTTATCAATATACTCCTGCTTAATGCGCTTTAGTTCGCCGACAGGCAGTATTGTCAACAGCTTCCAGCCAAGGTCAAGAGTCTCAGTAATTGACCTGTCGGTATCAAAACCTTGCGACACATATTCCGCCTCAAAATTATCGGCAAACTGAGCATAAAGCTTATCAGTTTCAGTGAGCGCCGCATCACCTAAAATTACCGCCAGCTCTTTTGCTTCCTTACCGCGGGCATATGCGGCAAACAACTGGTTCATTGTGTTTGCATGATCCTCACGGGTCTTTCCCTCTCCAATACCCTTGTCCTTTAACCTGGACAAAGACGGAAGCACATCAATTGGCGGTGTAATCCCTTTATTATGAAGCTCCCGGCTTAAGATTATCTGACACTCGGTTATATATCCCGTAAGGTCGGGGATGGGATGAGTTTTATCATCCTCCGGCATGGTCAGTATCGGAATTAAAGTAATACTTCCCTCATGTCCTCTTTGCCTGCCGGCGCGTTCATAAAGGGTTGCCAAATCCGTATAAAGATATCCGGGATATCCACGACGCCCTGGCACTTCCTTACGGGCAGCAGAAACTTCACGAAGAGCTTCGGCATAGTTGGTTATATCAGTTAAAATTACAAGAACATGCATATCTTTTTGAAAGGCAAGGTATTCAGCGGCCGTAAGTGCCATGCGCGGTGTTGAAATACGCTCAACCGCCGGGTCATTGGCAAGATTCATAAATAAAACCGCCCTGTCTATTGCCCCGGTTCTTTTAAAATCACTAATAAAGAAATCAGCTTCTTCAAAGGTTATTCCGATGGCGGCAAAAACAACCGCGAACTTGCTGTCGGTGCCCAGGACTTTAGCCTGCCTTGCAATCTGCGCCGCCAGCTGGGCATGGGGAAGACCCGAGCCTGAAAATATGGGAAGCTTTTGCCCCCTTACAAGGGTATTCAAACCATCAATAGCTGAAACACCCGTTTGTATAAATTCGGATGGATAATCACGGGCTGCAGGGTTCATGGGAACACCGTTAATATCTATCCTTTTGTCCGGAATTATTTCAGGTCCGCCGTCAATGGGTTTACCCAGTCCATCAAAAACCCTGCCCAGCATATCCATTGAAACAGGCAACTCCATTCCTCTTCCCAGAAAACGCACCTTGCTGTTGGAAAGATTTATTCCGACGGCACTTTCAAACAGCTGAACCACCGCGTTTGATCCGTCCACCTCCAGCACCTTGCACCGGCGCACCTCGCCATTTTGAAGCTCAATCTCCCCAAGCTCGTTGTATGTTACACCCTCAACGTCCTGCACCAGCATCAAAGGCCCGGCAACTTCCTCAATTGAGCGATATTCCTTTAACATGACTATTCACCCTCCTTTGCAACCAGTGCATCCATTTCATCCGCCAATTCCTGTTCTATCTTTGGAAACTCAGCATCAACCTTGTCTTCTTCTATATATTTTGCCCTTCCTATCTTTTCACGTACGGGTATATCAAAT
>JAAYGP010000235.1 GCA_012727625.1 Clostridiaceae bacterium | reverse complement strand
GGATAAGGTTACTGTTCACACATGATTCAGTTACTGATCAGGTCAGATATTGTGTAATAGCGGAAACCAGAGCTTCATTCCGCTAAAGTTTCTTTCTGTTGCCCAATATCTTTTAACAGAACTCTGTGAACAGTAACAGGAAAAGGTTAGCAGCCCCGCCACACAATGCCCGCCATACTGTTTTGCTTCCTTTCCGCTTACAGAAGTGGAGAAGTCTGAAGAATCAAATGAAACGGAGCTACCATGCAAATAGGAATTAACTTTGAATACCCATGGGCGCTGGCACTATTTCCTGTGCTTGCCGCTTTTATATTGATAACCGGCAGAGCCTTAAAGACTGGTTCTCCAGTGAAGAACCGGGTTATTCACATTATCCGTCTTCTGCTCCTGCTGATCCTTTTATTGGCTGTATCTTCACCAACCGTTTCGTTTAAACCTGAAAAAACAGCAACTATTTTTATAGCCGATGTATCCGACAGTGTAAAGGATAAAACCGGTGATATGGAGTCTTTTATAAAGGCTGCAGTGGAAGAAGCCTCTGAAAAGGATATAAGCGGCGTTGTCGCTTTCGGAAAGAATGCAGATATTATTCAAATGCCGGAAGACGGCTTGTTTTTTTCAACCCTTAAAATTCGTACAAAATCGGACGGAACCAATATTGAAAAAGCACTCATTATGGCTCGTTCAATAATGCCGCCTGATCACTTAAAAAGGCTTGTGTTGCTGACAGACGGCAGGGAAACCGAGGGAAACGCGCTGGAGACAGCAAGGCTTTTGGCGCGTCTTGGCTATACTCTTGATGTGGTACCCTTTGTAACGGAAGAAAAACCTGAAGTTCAGCTTGATGAATTCACAGCTCCGGGACAGGTTAATGCAGGGGAACGTTTTGATGTCATTTTAAAGGTTAAAAGCAATGTAAACACCAAAGCAACCATAAGGCTTTTCGGCAACAGAACATTAACGGCGGAAAAGCAGGTTGATCTTTATAAGGGCGACAATCTGTTCACTTTTAATGATATGATTGATCAGAGCGGAGTTATAACTTACACTGCGGAAGTTACGGCAGACAATGATACCGTGTTTCAGAACAACCAGCTTTCAGCCTTTACGCTTATATCTGACCGTCCTCACGTACTCTTGGTTGAAAAAGACAACAGTGGAGAGAATTTTGCCCGTTACATAGGGGATTTTGCTCAAATCACCCGTGTGCAGCCTGAAGAAGTGCCGTCATCGCTGCAGGGTATAATGTCATATGACGCATTTGTTTTATCTGATATATCAGCCGAATGGCTTGATGATGGTTTCCTGAATTTATTGGAGCAAGCGGTTCAAAACCATGGTAAGGGTCTTTTAACAATAGGCGGTGAAAACAGCTACGCGCCGGGCGGTTACCGCAATACTCCCCTGGAAAGGATTCTTCCGGTTAATGTTGATATAAGATCAAAAGAAGAAATTCCTGATTTGGGACTGGTTTTGGTTATTGATAAATCAGGCAGCATGTCAGGCGGACAATATGGAATAACAAAACTGGAACTGGCAAAGGAAGCCGCGATTAGAGCCGCCGAGGTTCTTGAAGAAAAGGATCAGCTTGGAGTTATTGCATTTGATGATGCCATACAATGGGTTATTAAAACCGAACCTTTAACCAATAAGGAAAAGGCAGTGGAATTAATAGGCTCAATCAGGCCCGGTGGCGGAACCCAAATTCTTCATCCCCTTGAAGAAGCCTGGCAAAACCTGAGAACAAAAGATACCAAATTAAAACATATTATTCTTCTGACCGACGGACAGGCTGAGAAACATGGTTATGAAACTATTATAGAGGGCCTTGACAGGGACGGGATAACATTGTCCACAGTTGCTGTGGGTGAGGGTGCCGACACATTGCTTTTAAAAGCTTTGGCTTACGGAGGGAATGGGAGATATTACCAGACGGATGAATTTACGGATATACCAAGCATTTTTGTCAAGGAAGCTTTTCTTGCAGGGCAGAAATATTTGCAGAACCGCAGCTTTTATCCTGAGTTGGTTTCATCAACTGAGATTTTGAAAGGTATTGATGTTGTTCCCCAACTGGATGGATATGTTGCAACCACAGCGAAAGCAACTGCCAGAACAATATTCAGAAGTGACATAAATGATCCTGTACTGGCGGTCTGGCAGTATGGGCTTGGCAGGACAGCAGCCTGGACCTCGGATATTCGCGGGCTATGGACATCCAAATGGGCTGCCTGGCATGATGCGCCTGTGTTCTGGGGTAATTTAACCGGCTGGCTTATTCAGAAGAATCTGAATGCGGGATATAATATTGAGGCATTTATACAGGACGGAAAAGGTGTTATTTCTCTTTCAACTGAGCTGGAAAACATGCTGTATGAGGAAGCTGTAAAAGGAGTTCTGGTCGCACCGGACGGAACAGGTGAGGAGATCCGTTTGGATGCGGTAAGACCTGGTCTGTTCGAGGGCATAATTGAAAAAGACCAGCCGGGTGCTTATATTGTAAATATTGAAGTGCCGGGTGATGGCGGAACTGAAAACATCAGCGCCGGAGTAACCATGCCTTATTCACAGGAATACAGGATACTTGATGAATCAGGTCACAACTTTCTTCAAAAACTTGCACAGGCAGGATTAGTCAGAGTTATTGCAGAACCCGGTGAAGTGTATAAAGGTGAGGTTCAAAATACAGGCGGGAAAAGAGAACTTACAAATCTTTTAATAACTTTATCAATAATCCTCCTTTTAATTGACATTGCCGTAAAAAGACTCAGGATTCCTTTGGAGCCTGTTATTGCTTTTCTTAATGAAAAACTTGCATTACCGGTCAGGGGTTTAATTAAAAAGTATAAAAAAGAAAAATCAATTAAAGCTGTAACTGATGAAAAATCAAGATCTGAAGAAATCTCCGGGACGATTTCCAGAGCCGAAGAAAAAAGCGGCGCAAAAGAAGTTAAACTTACGGAAAAGAAAAAGGTATCCCACAAGAGCTATGATCATGTAAATGCTCTTCTGAACAGACGGAAAAAATGGAAGTAGTTTGATTATTAATTTGATCACATACTATGGGTTCCCTTACATGTAATGGGGGTTTCTTGTTAGCCGGTTATTTATGACAAAATATCATCTTTTTAAGCCCCTATGCCTATTTGACTTATACCAGGCTTTCGGACGATGAATAAATTTCTTTCTTTAGCAATTGTATTTTCTTTCTTTATGATACCTGAAGCAGTCTGGCAAGGGTTTCATCCCTGCATTTTGTTACTTCACTGAAGTTCATATTTGGAATATAATAGCTTTCCAGTTCATCATGATATATTTTTGCCCGATTGATTGTCTGAACAGCCATATTGAGCAAATTTTCAATTTCGTTGTCATTGAAGTTAATAATATCAGTATACCTGAACAAAATATTTTTATTCAGATATAAGTCGAAATCAATGATTTCTGTTGAGTCGACGTCGGATTGATGATATGTGTTGCTTGTTGTAAAACTTATATCCATGTCTGGAATTATTAAATGTTCAAGCTTGTATGGATTTAAACCGCAATAAAAGGACTCTGTATAAAAGCCGCGCTCGGAGGCAGCAAGGCGTACTCTTTCAAGAAGTCTTTCGGTTCCTGTCCCGGGTTTTCCCTTTACAATGTAAACCTCTTTTGTTGTTATTAGCGATGGTAAATAGTTCACCATACCCTTAGGTGTTATTGCAGAAGCAAAAAGGTGTCTTTTTTTACCTTCAGAATCAGAAACACCAATGTTTCCAAAGATTTTGTCAATTATTCCTGAAATCAATAAATTGGCTTTTCCATGATCCATGAAGGAGTTATATATGGTCATATTATCCTCATATATGCTGTATGCGGCCTGAATGTATTTATACGCTCTCTTGAATGTTTTTTTGATTTCATTGTTTGTAAATAATATTTTATCCTTAGTCTGCGAAAATCCTTTCTTATTCCAGAAATCACCAAGATTTATTATTTCATCAACAGCACCAGGGTTTTTCGGATCTACCACATGGGGGGCAGTGCCGTCCATCAAGGCTGTTTTTTTTTCAGGAATGACTACTCCGTCAAGGCTGTCAGGATCACTTGAACAATGCATAAACTCAACATCGAAGCCCATAGAAAGCATATGTTCCGCGATATGCCTCATAAATGAGGATTTTCCGACACCCGGGCCGCCCTTTAAAATAATGATTCTTACGGCATTTTCCTGGGGCATAATGTAATCGTAATAACTGAAAAAGCCCTTACAGGTATTGCCACCAGGAAACATGTGTCTTGCTCTGCATAAAGCCATTTTTATTCCTCCATGCATTGTAATCCACATCTTTGTTCTCACAACAATCTTATATGGATAAAGCTCAGAAAACCAAACAGTGGCCTGCTGCCCGTTTCTATTTCAACATATCCAGGCTGCTGGTAAGCCATAGTTTCCTTTATTCACTGATATCTGAAAAAATAATCCTGTGAACAGCAATGATACCGTTCATGGAATCTGCAATTATTATATGAATCGATGGTATATTTTATGAGTATCCCGGAATTAATCACAATCGTTACCAAAATCAAGGATCCCGTGCGGTCATCCCGGTGGGACATTGCATCATGGATAATGCAGACGATTTGCAGCTTTTCAGAAACACATCATCAGCAGTCCGTGAGCTCCGGGACCATGCCGGTTTCCGACTGCTTTTGGCTGCGCCGGCAGCAATGAAGAGTGAAAATTCTTCGGGATAAACTTGACATAAAACCTGGCCAAATTGTGCTATATATGGTATAATAG
>JAAYGP010000025.1 GCA_012727625.1 Clostridiaceae bacterium | reverse complement strand
TCCTCAACCCCCGCAAAAAAGGCGGTTATCTAATTTGGTAACTCAACTATAAATTTTCAGGGTAGTTGATATGTTCCCGAAATCAATAAAAACGAGGGTTCCCTGACATTGCCACATCCGGCAAAGCAGCCTTGAGAAAAGCTAAATGTCTGGAAACCCTTTATTTACAAGCTTTTCAGTTCTTTATTTCTCAACCCTTGACATCAATGTTACACACTCAACGTGCCCCGGGACACCACTATTGATGTCAACGGTAAGAGGAAACAAGTCAACTGCCTGTCAGTTGTCGGGAACATATCATCGTACGCAAGTACATCAAACTGAAATTTCGTACTCATAAGGCTTTCTTGGGGCATGCTTTCACGCATTCCATACAAAGAATGCACTCCGTTCCGTTTTCACGTTTTCTCGAATTATCGGTCACATCGACATCCATCGGGCAAACCTGTTTGCATTTTCCGCATGAAACACATTTCTCTTTATCGCATTTGACTCTTAACAAAGAGAAATAACTCATTGGTTTCAAGAAGACTGTAATAGGACATATATACTTACAGAATGCTCTGTTGTCTTTGAAGGCGAATGCAAGAATGATTCCGACAGCATAATAGAGGATATTACCGATAATGAAGGCCCAAAACATAATCTTCTCAATATTTCCCACCTGACTCAGAAACAATGCTACAACAAATATCAGCGATACCGCAAAGGTGATATAGCGGATAAAACCAATCTTTTTTCTCGAAGTCTGCGAGGTCTTGTACGGCAGAAAATCCAATACCATTGCCGTCCAGCAGGCATATCCGCACCATCCCTGACCAAATATAAGCGGTCCGAAAATCTTAGCAACGGCATAATGAATTGTTGCGGCTTCAAATACTCCTGTAAACAGGTAATACCAGAATCCTTCTATCTGCATATTTTCCTGGCAGATGAGTCCAAGATAGATCAGCATATATAATCCAACCATAAGCTGAACGATCTTGCGCGCATGCCGATAGTTACGTTGAAAAAGGAAAAGTCCCAATGCGATTGAAGTACCAATATAGCTGAAATTCAACAGGTAGAATATATTGTTTTTTGTAAGCCAAAGTGTTATGGCAACAATTTCAAATATGACCCACATTCCAAGCGGAATCATCCATTTTTTCTTATTATCCATGTATTCCCCCGTACTGTTCATGTATTGCTTCTTCTGCAAATTAAAATTTATTTCTCCGACTCTGGCGAATTGAAAACCAATATTGAATTTGGCTGTACTGTAAACTTATTGCTGAGAATTGTATTGCCTAATTCAACTACTGGTGTCTGGGCGTTGTCGTAAGCTGGTATACTATAGTGATGAAATGGTTCTAATGGCTGCCGCTTAGGACTTACACTATTATTCTCAAGTTTTGCAATTTCCGAGACCATAATCGTGTCGTTGTCATTTTCTAAAAACCACCTCCTAAAATACGCCTGTCCCAAATCTTCCAACGTTTTATTCTGTCTTGTCAGAAAGTCGATTTTATCGTCAAGCGAAGATAAAACCTCCGCTATGGCTTTTTGCTCTGGGAGAGGGGGGAGACTAAAGACTTTTTGTTTTAATGCCTCAGTTTCTACCCTTTGCCTGCCAGAAGAACCTGACATAAGTTGTATAGCTGTATCTCTAAAATCATCGGAAATAGCTAAATAGAAAATAAATTTCGAGTCAGAAATCCCTGCTTTGGCTCTCAAAACAATAAATTCTGTAGATCCGAAGGCTACTTCCTTATCAACTAAAAAATAAACATATGCTGTTTTCCCATTTTCTAAGCAGGGAGTTATTCGTGCTACTAATGTATCGCCGTTTTTAAACTTAGCTCCACCTTTAAAGATGCCACGGAAAGCAAGGTTCAATTTACATAGACGCCAAGTAGTCTGGTTGCTTTCCTGCCCGTAAACCGACACGACGCTTTCAAACAGCTTATCGATTTCCTTTGCTTTGCCATTGTAGCGGTCTGCGTGAGCTTCGATAAACTTTTCGCTCTGAACAAACATACCGCCGGAACCACAGCATGGGTCGAAAACACGCCTTTCGTAAGGTTCGAGCATTTCAACGAGTAGCTGAACTACGCAGCGGGGTGTGTAGAAC
>JAAYGP010000234.1 GCA_012727625.1 Clostridiaceae bacterium | reverse complement strand
TGGAATGAAATAGGCCAGCCTTAGTACGTTCTTCAAATATACCATATTATTTAATATAATTGCGATGAAAAGGGACAAAAGCAACGTGACCGGCACAACAACCAATGTGTACACCAGATTGTTTTTTATGGATGCGTTAAACCATTCATCTTTAAACATTCGGGTGAAGTTTTCAAGCCCTATAAAATTTATATTATCAAAACCGGATATTACATCCCAGTTTGTAAAAGCCAGATACACAGAGAACAATATTGGAATCAACAAGAATATTGCAAAGCTTGCCAGACTGGGCAGCAAAAATAAATATCCGTAAAATGTTTCTTTTTTTCTGTTCAAAAGTCTTCACCTCTAAAAGTGAGATTAGGTAATAAAAATCATGCAAAAAATGCAATTGGCAGAAGCAAATCCATAAGCTTTGTCCAGGATGTATGATTCATGGAGTTGTCTTCTGCCAACCTTTTAGCCATCAATGTCTATCAGTCTTCTCTTTGAATAGCCTCGTCTGCTCTTCTCTTCATGTTGCTGATGGCTTCATCAACTGAAATCATGCCAGACATTACTTTTTCAAATTCTTCTTTACCGATAACAAATAATTGGTCATATGCGTCGAAGTAGTTATCGGAGAAATGAACCGATTCGTAATCCAGAACTACCCTCTTAAATGCCTCAAGGTCAATTAGCTTGCCGGTTGCATTGGCATCGCCGAACATTTGAACAACAACAGCCTCTTTATCGGTGCCCGTGTATGATGGAATGTGTCCAACCTGTGCGATTCTGCTTGAATTGTCAAGTCCCAGCCATTTTATAAAGGCCCAGGCAGCATCCTTATCAACGGTATTGGAGTTTATACTGATGTAGCCAAATAACTTAAGACCGTTTGCATAATTATGCTCCTGATCTGCAAGGGTTTTAGGATACGGAGCGAATGAAACTGTGAAATCACGGGGGTATTCATCCATGCTGTTTAAAAATCTTGCAGATGATGATGTATCAACTATCATAGCGATTCTTTCCTGGAGCAGGAAATCGATTCCTCTTAAATTAGACGCCCATAGTTCAAGATACGGGAAAGCAATTTTTTCAACAACTTCCATGTTATATCTCATTTCTATGGCTTGTTTAAAAAGCGGGTGATCAAAGTTTGAAAGCTTTTCTTCATTGTACAGAGCGTTTGAGCCAAGTACGGAAACTGCAGGATATGTCCAGAAGTAGTGATCCTTATGATCCGCGCATCCAAATACCTTTTCAGCTCCTTCGCCTTTTGTAAGCTTTCTTGCTATATCAAGATATTCGTCAAATGTCCATTCCTTTGGAACTTCTATGCCTTCTGCATCAAACATGTCCTTGTTGATGGTAACGAACTCAGATATACAGGTTATTGGCAGTCCGTAATACTGATCATTATATACATATGTTTCAGGCGAGAAGTCTCTTGAAACATCAATTCCGTCTTTCGCAAGATAATTATTCAGGCTGTAGAACAACCCTTTTTGAGCTCTTGGAATGAACTTCTCAACTCCGTAGCTTAATACAAGATCAGCTTCGCCTGCAAGAAGACTTACATCAAGAAGAGTATTGCCTTCTTCATTGTTTCTGAATTGATTGTACACAACTTCTACATTGGGGTATTCCTTGTTGAAATCTTCGATCCATGATGCAGGTCCGCTGCCCTCACCCCATGCACACCAGAGAGAAATCTTCCCCTTTACATCGGCTTTGTTTGTTTCACTTGCCTGCTGGCTTTGACTTGTTGTGGGTGCTGCTGTTGTCGGAGCGCTTGTCTGATTATTCTGACCCGGTGGTGTACAACCTGCCAGCAAAGAAAGCGTCATAACAATAACCAATGCAAGGCCTAAGTAAGAAACCTTTCTTCCTGTCATACAAAATATCCTCCTTCTCAAATGTGATTTAATGCAGTGATTACTTAAGATTAATAAAAACACACTGCCCTGCGAGGCTCATCTGTCTTATCAAGCTTAATCCCCGCTGTAATTTTATTATACAGGGTGTGAGATTTTAATGAATGAACTATTCAGGATACAATGTTCAAAAATCTGTAGTTTAAATCTATATCTTCACTTTTTTGCTCTGATTATTCACTTTTTTTACCGGTATTGAAGGAACTGTACCTGTTTCTGTACTGGGATGGTGTTAAACCTGTTATTTTCTTAAACACCCGTCCGAAGTAATTTATGTTTTCATAACCGATTTTTTCCGCAATGACATAGTTGGGAAGATCCGTTGTCTTTATAAGCTCTATGGCTTTTTCAATCCGTATTTCCGTAAGGTATTCCACAAAGCTTTTGTTCATATCCTCCTTAAAGATACGGCTTAAATAGCTGTCGCTTACAAAAACATGCTGCGCAACGCTTTTTAGCGATATATCACTTGAATAATTCTTCTTAATATAATCAATCGCAGCTATTATTTCCTTCCGGTATGCGGAATGTCTTGCTTTTTCAATTAAGCTTACGCAGTATTCACCGTATTGCATCAGCATATCTCCTGCTTCCTTAAGAAATTCCGCGTTGGATATCTGTATATAATCAGGTTTTTTATCGCTTTCATCCCCGATACTGTCGCCATAATTCTTAAGCACGGAGCTCATGCAGTAGTAAACCTCCATAAATAGCTGAATGCACTTTTCGACCGGCGGACAGGTTCTATAAAGAGCGTCAATGATATTGTTTATAAGCTTTCTGATGCTCTCGATGTCGCATATGTCAAGATAATCAATTAAATCCTTTTGCTCTTTTACGGTAAACACCTGGATGCTTTCTTCTGTAAAAAGCTTATCATGGTATTTGCAAACAGTACCCGCACCTTTGTAAAACCTGCTTTTACATGCTTTAACCGCCTGGCTGAAAGCAATATTTAACTCACTGTAATCTTTAAAAATGCTGCTGATACCAATTGAAACGGACACATTAACATATTTATTAATAAATATTGATAATTTTTGGCTAATTTCATAAACGGTTTTTTCTATGTCGTTGAATTTTTCAATATCAAAGCTAAGCAAAAAAACAAAGCCGTTTTCTTTATACCTGAATAATTCAAGCAGTCCCCTGTCTTTCAGCTGCTGCTCCATTACATTTACAAGGGTTCTCTCTGCTTTTAAGCTGTCTTCACCAATATTTTCAAAATTGTCTATTTTAACGTATGCAAGCGCTTTAGGCGCACTGACATCAAAAAGCCGCACGCTTTCATGATCTTTTAATTCCCCCGTATATTTTTCCCCGTTAATAAGGCTTATTAAATATTCAATTCTTTTGCTGCGTTCGGTAATGGCGTCATCGATTCGCAATTCCGCGCCATCAAGCTTTCTTTCTTCTTTAATCTTCTCTGATACGGAAAGGAGCAGCTCAAGCAGCTCTCCGGAGACCATGGAAAGCTTCAGCACATAATCCTCAGCACCAAACTTCATTGCCTGCCTGACATATTCAAACTCATTATGACAGCTTAAAACGATGAATTTTATGAAAGGATATTCCGCCTTGGCATTTTTAATCAGCTCTATACCAGACAGCTTCGGCATCATAATATCGGTTAGAACAATGTCGGGTCTTTCACTGCGTATCATCTCCATGGCTTCTTTGCCGTCCGCAGCAAGGCCAACGACCCGAAAGCCGTTCTCCTCCCAATTTACAAGCGATTTAATACCTGCTCTGGCAATTATCTCATCATCTGCGATAAGTACCTTTATCACTGATAAGCCCTCACTTTTCTAAGTATTCCACGGTATAACAACTGTAACTTCGGTTTCTTTCCCCTCAATGCTGTCTATTTTAAGACCGTATTCCTCTCCGTAGCTTAGCACTATTCTGTCGTGAATGTTCTTAATACCCACTCTTCCTTTTTTCTCCGGCTCTGTCCCCTTATATAGATACTCTCTAATGGCTTTCAGTCTTTCCGGTTGAATTCCCGCTCCGTTATCCTTCACTTTGATTACTAAATTGTCACCTTCTTTGTGTGCGCTTATATCAATTCGCCCCGTACCCTCAATGTTCTGAATGCCGTGATAAATGCTGTTTTCAACAATTGGCTGCAATATAAACTTGAATACCCGGCAATTAAGCACTTCCTCATCAATATCATAAAAGACTGAAAATTTATCATTATACCTGATTTTTTGAAGATACACATAGTTTTCAATATACTTAATTTCCTGACCGAGGTTTATTATGTCTTCTCCTTTTCCAATGCAATCCTCCATTATAGAGCCCAGCGCCGTAATCATTTTAGCTGCTTCATTTGCCCTGCTCATTATGGCGACAAATTTAATATTATTTAATGTGTTTAATATAAAATGAGGATTAATCTGTGCCTGAAGTGCTTTAAACCTCAATTCCTGCTTTTGCTTCTGTTCCTCCTTGACATTTTCAAAGCGCGTCTTTATTCTTCGGGTCATTTTGTTGTACTCGACAATAAGATCCTTTACCTCGTCACTGCCCTGAACCGGCATCATTTGGCCCAAATCGTCCTCTTTTACCTTTCTCATGTTGTTTCTGAGCATTTTTATGGGACCTGTAATAGTAAAGGATATTAATACCGTTATTGCTGTAAAAATCAAAAGCATTAATGCTATAAATATTGCAGTATTCTTTCTTATATCGTTAATCTGCTTAAATATGCTGTCATAGGGAGTAAATATAATAAGCTTCCAGTCAGTGTTCCCAACCTTTGCATAGTTCACAATGGTTTTTTGCTCATTAACAAAATCAATGAAATATCCTTCGTCATTTTCAAAGACTCTTTTATAAAAATCCTGCTCCCTTAAGCTTTCTTTAGGCATCTCACTGTTTGTAAAGGAAACGATTCCCGCCTCTTCATTGATAATGGCGGTTTCACTGCTTTCATCCTCATTTTAGTCAGATATAATTTTATATATATCATCTTCATAAATGCTGACCATTGCGGCTCCATACGCTTTTCCATACCTGTCCACAAGGGCGGCAATTGTCAAAAGGTTGTCCTCGGTTTTTGTTATATAATCATAGTCATGAAAAACCCATGCTAATCTGCCCTTTGTTTCAAGAATTCTGCCATACCAATCCATTGAGCTTATAAGTTCGTATTCATTAGTTCTGTATTGCCTCCATGATGTGTAAATATTGTCGTGAAAATCCATAACGGTTATATGCTTTTCAATTTTATTCAGGTATAAGCTGTCGGTGTCCATGAGGTTTATGATTGTTCTGCCTCTTTCATAGTTGTTGTATTTTTCGGGGAAGCTTAATATATCCGCCACATTTCTGTCAAGAGCGATTATTGTTACAGACCTCATCATTTCCCTGAATATGCTCTCCAGGGTAATCGCCTTAATGTTCAGGCTGTTTTGAATAGAATCCGATATCCTTTCCTCCATTATTTTTTCTATCGGCTTGCTCATTAAGAAAGAAAATATTGAAAAGGGTATAATCAATAATAAAATGAAAGATATACTTATTTTGCTTTGCAATGTATTCAGCCTGATAAATTTTTTTAATAACCTCATAATATAATGATACCAGAAATTAAGACAGACAAAACGGCAATAATAAGTTAGAATGGAAC
>JAAYGP010000002.1 GCA_012727625.1 Clostridiaceae bacterium | reverse complement strand
TAGCCTTCCCGGCAAAAATAAAAAAGGACTGATACCAATATATTACATTAATGGGATATAAATTTGAGCAATGTAAATGAGTTTTAGAACTTTTACTCTTCAGAGCTGCTTTAGTCATAATGAATTTGCAATTTAACTGCACCCGTGCTACAATCAAGATTATGGCCAGTTCGCAAAATCCTGGCCGGGTGCATTTGCGCCCAAAACAAAACTACGGAGGATTATTATGAATAAAAATTTAATATTTGTTGCAAGAGCAGCGCTTATAGCTGCCGCCTACACTGCATTGACCATGCTGTTTGCGCCTGTCAGCTTTGGGCATATTATATTTCAGATACGTGTATCAGAGGCATTAACTGTACTGCCTGCCCTGTACATCTCTTCAATTCCCGGATTGTTTGTCGGATGCATTGTATCAAATATACTCGGAGGCTTCGGACCGGTGGACATTATTTTCGGAAGCCTTGCTACTTTAATTGCTGCGGTTTTATCACGCTTTCTGAGAAAATATACGTTTCTTGTTCCATTGCCTCCCGTTATTGTAAATGCCCTTATAGTGGGAACTTACTTAAAATATATATATCTTCAGGAAATTCCTCTTATTGCAAGCATTGGCTGGGTTGCGCTGGGCCAGTTAATCGCATGCTACGCCCTTGGGCTTCCATTGCTTTTTGTTTTTAAAAAGAGAAATTTAACAGATTACCCGGAAAATTCGGAAAACCTGCCAAAAAATTGAGTTTTAATGCCTGTTTTCAAAGAGATCCGGCATAGGGAAATCTTAAATTTAAAGCGGCTGTGCCGCTTTATTCTGTTAAGACTTCCCAGGCCTTGGGAGATGGGGCGCTTTAAGAATACAGGTGATAACAACTTTTAAACTTCATTATATTCCATACCGGTTTTTAACGCTTCCATTTCCATTGGAATCAGGTTGTGCTTTCTTTCCGGCAGGACCGCATAAAGCGCTTTTTTAAAGTTCTCAACGGAAACCGTTCCTTTTTCAGCTATAAGCTTACCTAAAAGTATAATATTTGCAAAGGCCATATTACCCATTTCAGAAGCTATTTTCGTTGCAGGTATCCTGAAAGATTTTATATCCTTTCTTGATACGTCTTTATTTACTATTGAGCTGTCTATTATTATTATACCGCCTTTATCAACCCAGCTTTCAAATTTCTCAAGGGACGGTTTATTCATTACAATGATTGAACCTGCACTGTTTAAGACCGGTGAATCAACAGGCTTGTCGGAAATAACAACACTGCTGTTGGCTGTTCCGCCTCTCATCTCCGGCCCGTAGGACGGAAGCCATGAAACCTGTTTACCGTCAAGCATTCCGGCATATGCCATAATTCTTCCTGCCGACAATATTCCCTGACCGCCAAATCCTGCCAATATAATTTCATGAACCATTTTCTATACCTCCAAACTTTCTCCTCTAAATACTCCAAGGGGATAATTAGGAATCATTTCATCCCTGATACGGTTCAACGCTTCTACAGGATTTAACCCCCAGTTTGTCGGACATGTGGATAACAGTTCAACCAATGAAAAACCTTTTTTTTGCTGCTGAACCTTAAAAGCCTTTTTAACCGCTTCCTTTGCTTTCCGTATATGCTTTACATCATGTAATGATACCCGTTCTATATATGCGGCACCCTCAAGTGTCGCAAGCATTTCGCATACTTTTATGGGAAAGCCGTGAAGGTCAGCCTGGCGTCCATAGGGTGTTGTGGTTGAAAACTGGTTTAACAGTGTCGTTGGAGCCATCTGACCCGATGTCATACCGTAAATTGTATTATTAATGAATATAACCGTTATATTTTCACCACGGGCTGCAGCATGAATAATTTCAGCCGTTCCTATGGCGGCCAGATCACCGTCTCCCTGGTAGGTGAAAACTATCTTATCCGGATTACTTCGCTTTACACCGGTAGCCACGGCAGGCGCACGCCCATGGGGGCATTGTATCATATCGCAGCCGAAATAATCATAGCTGTTATATGAGCATCCCACTGAAGCAATGCCGATTGTATCACCCTCTATGTTAAGCTCATCCATTGCTTCGGCTACAAGCCGGTGGGCAATGCCATGGGTACAACCCGGGCAATAGTGCATTGATGTATCTTTTAAGGCTTTTGGTTTTTGAAAAATTATAGCCATTTTATTACCTCCGTTATTTTTTCTGAACCGTTTGCTTAACTGCAATTGTTAACGCACCGGCTTAAAACCTAAGAGTTGATATGCCGGCTGTAAATTTCCTTTATTTGTGCTAAAATATCAAATTTGTTCGGAACCATGCCTCCCATTCTCCCGTGGAAATACACAGGTCCTGTTCCGTTAACAGCCAGCCTTACATCCTCAATCATCTGCCCGGAGCTCATTTCAACAGTCAGGAAAGCCTTTGCCCTGTCCTTAACCTTGTCAAATGCTTCCTGAGGAAAGGGCCACAATGTTATCGGACGTATAAGCCCTACTTTAAGGCCTTCATTCTTTGCCATTTCTATGATACTCTTTGCAATTCTCGCCACAGTACCGTAAGCAACTATGAAAACTTCTGCATCTTCGCTGTTGTAAAGCTCATAACGGCATTCGTTCTCCGTAATCAGTCTGTATTTATCCTGAAGATTCTGGTTCATTTTTTCAAGAACCGCAGGGTCTAAATGTATTGAGGTGATTACATTTTGCTTGCGTTTTCCGCCATGGCCCGTAACAGCCCATGGTTTTTCAATATCGGCAATTTCCTCTTTGTCCCTGAATTCAACCACTTCCATCATTTGCCCCAGAATACCGTCACCTAAAATCATTACGACAATGCGGTACCGATCGGCCAGATTAAAAGCTTCAACAGTCAGTTCATAAAGCTCCTGCACACTTGACGGCGCCAGTACTATTTGCCTGTAATCTCCATGCCCGCCGCCTTTACATGCCTGAAAATAATCACACTGGGCAGGTTGTATGCCGCCAAGTCCCGGGCCCGCGCGTACAATGTTGACAACAACAGCCGGTACCTGAGAACCCGCCATATATGACAAGCCTTCCTGTTTAAGACTTATACCGGGGCTGGAGGAAGATGTCATAACCCTGATTCCCGTGCTTCCTGCTCCATATACCATGTTAACGGCAGCAATTTCACTTTCCGCCTGCAGAAACACGCCACCAACCTTTGGCAGTTTTTTTGCCATATAATGAGCTATCTCTGTCTGTGGAGTGATTGGGTAACCAAAATAGTGAAAGCACCCCGCTCTGATGGCAGCCTCCGCAATTGCTTCATTCCCTTTCATCAATAACCTTTGACCCATTTGGTGCCTCCTTTACTTTTCAACTATAATAACACAGTCCGGACATATTGTCGCACAAAATGCACAACCGATGCATTTATCCATATCTGTAATTTCCGCCGGATGATATCCTTTTTCATTCAGGCTTTGTTCGTTCATTTTTATGATATGCTTCGGGCAGGCATGTACACATAATGCACAGCCCTTGCACTTGTCTGTGATAAATGTTACCTGTGCCATTTATTTCTCCCTTTCCACTGGCTTAAGCATATGAAAAACTTAAATACCAAAAAATTATATATTTAAAAATCGACCTCAAAAATCCTTACAACTTATAGATTATACACAACATTTTATATTAATGCAATTATGCCGGCATTATTTCTCACCGCAGGCTCTGACCGGTGGTTACTGTTCACACCCTGCCTGGCTCAGGTTCTGCCAAAGCCGCCCCGGGTATTGAACAATGACGGCTACTGTCCACAGGTTCTGTTGAAAGATATTGTGCAATAGGAGGAAACTTCAGCGGAATGAAGCTTAGAGATGTATAAAGAGAAGCGAGGAATAGCAAGCAGACTGTTTGAGCAAAAATGCAATAAGACAAATGTTTAGGCATTAGCGGCATTGCCGGATGATATGATTGATTCTTCCCTGAAATATAGAAATGAGATGCTTCTTTGGCGGCTATCCATTCCGTTCACAAATTCCCCGGCTGCATTTTTAAATAAATCCTTACCTGACTGGTCATCTTTCAAAAATTGTATACACCCATATATTTATCCATCCACAGAACAGTTTCAACAACCGGAGAGCTTAATTTTGCAAAATCAGCTTTCATAACAGCATGGAAAGCAATCGGGATACCAGTTTTCATGGATACCTCATAAGCAAACTCCATTCCTTTTTCAATATCTGAACCTGTGGTTTTATCCAAAAGATGGCTGTTATTGATAAGTGCCCCGACCTCCATTCCGGACGCGTTTTTAACTTCATCAAGAATTTTTAAGACACCATCAATGGTTTTGGTTTCAGGTCTGAAACAGTTTATCACAAAATACATTATGGCATCATCCGACGTAATCTCATTTCTATATCTTCCCACAACCCTGGCCCCGGCATCATCTCCACCAACGTCCATTACAAGAGTTGTGTTTTTATCAGCCAGATACCTGCTCAACTCACCGGTTAAGGCAGGTATGTCAACATTGGTATTTGCATATTTTGTTGTTATTACTGAAATACCGTGGTTTTCAAGAATGCTTTTTGCCTCATTGCTTCTAAAATATGGATTGATAATATCCATGTCCGCAAAAACAATATTTTTTTCGGTTTCAGATAATTCAACAGCCAAATTTACGGAAATTTCAGATTTCCCGCTGCCGTAATGACCAGTTACTATATGAATCCGTTTTTTAATTATTTCCATATCCGATTTTCCTTTACTATTAATATAAGTTCATAAAACCAGGCCTGTTTGCTTTCCCCGGTTTTATTCCTGAAGTCTTCACATCAAAAAGAATTCAAGGCATTAAAAACTCCTGATAAAAATATCTCTTGTGAGCATTGATTTAACAAGACTTATGATTTACATTTTATTTTTCAATCCGTTATTATTAAGTTGCTTTAAGAAAATCAGCGCCTGTCATCCATCCTTGCGAATTGCTCCCGTCCGCTTACGTAGAGGTTGTTTCCATATCTGTCTATAACGACAATAGCCGGAAAATCAACAACCTCAAGCCGTCTGACAGCTTCAGTGCCCAGTTCTTCAAATGCTATTATTTCCTGCGCCTTTACGCTTTTTGAGATAAGAGCTGCCGCTCCTCCCACAGCGCCAAAACAGACAGCGCCATGCTTTATCATTGCCTTTACAACACTATCATCTCTCTGTCCTTTTCCTATCATTCCCTTCAAACCCAGTTCTATTAACGCGGGGGCATATTTATCCATTCTTCCGCTGGTGGTTGGCCCGGCGGAACCAATAACCAGTCCTTCTGAAGCAGGGCAAGGTCCTGCATAGTATATAACCTGGTTTTTTACGTCAAAAGGCAGAGGCTTCCCCATCTGCAATAACTCAATCATTTTTTTGTGAGCCGCATCTCTCGCAGTATATATAGTTCCTGTAATAAGAACCATATCTCCTGCCTTAAGTGTATTAATTACCTCATCATCAAGAGGCACTGTAATCCTTCTTTGCATTAAAATCCCCTTTCTTTTGATACCTGCTGCTTCAGCCGGCCCGTACCGTCATCCTGGTACAAATATAAAGGTTCCTCAACGGTAACCTGAGGATTTCCGTTTTTAAGCCCGTATACCAGTACCAGATTGGCAGGCTTGCCGGCACTCGGATGTATAAGCTTTATGCTTTTGGGTTCAATTGCATTGTTTCGCATATAATAAAATATGTCTACCAGTCTTTCAGGTCTGTGAACCATAAAAAATCGACCGTTGCTTTTCAATAACCTTGAAGATATACTGATAAGCTTTTCCAGCGTACAATAAATCTCATGCCTTGATACTGCTTTTAAATCCTCAGGGTTTAAAAGGCCGCTGCCTGATTTTGTATACGGAGGATTTGTTACAACAGCATCAAAACTGTTATACCCGAATATTTCCGTTGCTTTGAGGAAATCTCCCTCCACAATCTCAATTTTGTGCTGAAGATTATTGTATTCCACGCTTCTTGCAGCCATCTCAGCCATTTCTTTCTGAATTTCAATACCAACTATTTTTGACGCTTCTGTTTTTGCTGAAAGGAGCAGCGGAATTATTCCTGTTCCGGTGCCAAGGTCTATAATTTTGGCGTTTTTGCCAACCTTTACATAATTGGATAACAAAACAGCATCAATTCCGAAACGAAAACCTTTAATTTTCTGAATAATATACAGACCTGCCAATTGCAGATCATCCAAACGTTCCCCATCTTTAAGAACAGGAGGCTTCATAGTGGTACTCCTTTTTCAAAATGTGAAAGCTGATTCTATAACAAGTCACCGGGGTCGTTGTTAATATCCCGGCAGCTCCGCCTTTTCGATATGTGAAATCTGATTTTAAGCGATTATTTTCTTAGTAAAACACTTTTTCAAATTAAAAAGCCAGACATTAACAAGTGTCCGGCTTATTGTTCTTTAGGTTATATTCCTCATATTATTCCGGCTTTGGAGCATCAACAGGACATACATCCGCACAGGCTCCGCATTCAATACATTCTTCCGGATCAATTACATATTTGCTGTCTCCAGCTGAAATACAACTTACCGGACATTCAGGTTCGCAAGCGCCGCAACTAATACAATCATCATTAATGTAATATGCCATGGTACACCTCCTGGTATTTATATAAGTATATTGGGATTCCTAAATTATCCTACAATATAATTATCGCCATGTCAATGCTTTTACAACTATTCAGTCTTGTATTAATCTTCCAGCTCCTTAAGCAACTCAATATCTTCTTCCTCGGATTCAGGCTCCGGTGCCTTTTCAGCATCCTTAATAATTTTAATGTCCGAAACATGATATTCCTTTA
The DNA here is from genome assembly GCA_012727625.1 of Clostridiaceae bacterium. Classification (GTDB taxonomy): domain Bacteria; phylum Bacillota; class Clostridia; order DSM-8532; family DSM-8532; genus JAAYGP01. The sequence goes on along the minus strand of JAAYGP010000002.1, from coordinate 5,079 downwards.
AATCCAGATCATTATTTTCATCAAGCTTTACCTTTACTTTCTCCTCAAGAAGTGAAACATACACCACATTACCTGTCCCTGCAGGTGTTTGGACCAGTGCCCCAACTTTAGGTATCCTTTTTAAAAGATCCTCATAGGCTTCCTGCTCATATTTTAAGCAGCACATGAGCCTGCCGCAGGTTCCTGAAATTTTTGATGGATTTAAAGACAGGCTTTGTTCTTTTGCCATTTTTATTGAAACCGGGTGAAACTCTGTTAAATGGGTGCAACAGCACAATGTTCTGCCGCATACCCCAAGACCCCCTATCATTTTCGCTTCATCCCTTACACCAATCTGCCGAAGCTCTATCCTTGTCCTGAAAACAGCCGCAAGATCCATGACAAGTTCTCTGAAGTCAACCCTTCCGTCGGCAGTAAAGTAAAACAGAATCTTATTATTGTCGAAAGTGTATTCCACATCAATCAGTTTCATTTCCAGGTTGTGCTTCTGTATCTTTTCAAGGCATATTTTGAAAGCCTCTTCAGATTTTTTGCGGTTTTCCTCCACCTGTACCAGATCTTCCCCCGTTGCCTTTCTCATAACTTTCTTCAAAGGGGCCACAACCTCGTTGTCATCCACTTCCTTTGCTGTAATGACCACTTCCCCGCATTCAACGCCGCGTGCTGTTTCCACAATAACCCGTTCGCCCAGTTTAAGCTCAATATCAACAGGATCAAAATAATAAACCTTTCCGGCAGAACGAAACCGGACACCAATAACATTTGCCATTTATTTAAACCTCCTGAATTTCAAGTAATAACAGATCAATTCCAAGCTGGTAATTAATATTTGACTTAAAACCATATCTCAGCCTTTCCACCTCCTTGATTTTATCCATCAGTTTCCGGCTGGAATTAGACTTTGCAATACATTTTATGATATCCTTTTTATCTGAATTAATCAACCTGTTTTCCATTGTATGTTTCTGCATAAGGCAATCCCTGAAGACAGAAATCAGGATATCCAAAACAGTGGTAATCTCCGTTTTATTGTCTGTAAGCATATTTTTTACTTTTTCAACAGCGTTTAAATCGTCAGGCCTTTCCAATAACCTGAATATATGTTCTCTGAGTTCTCTCACCATACCCTCTTCTATCATGTGAAAAGCATTGCCGGGAATCCCCCTGGAAAATTTCAGTATAAAATCAAGCTCATTTTCAGGTATATCATATACTGGGCAAATGATTTCTCTCATTTCATCATCCGTATAGGTACTCATTCTGAGATTCACTGTTCTTGACCGTATAGTGGGAAGCAGCGCTTCAAAACTGGTTACGGAAATAAGAATTATTGTGTATTCCGGTGGCTCCTCAAGAGTTTTTAACAAACAGTTCTGTGCCTGTATGGTCATTTTTTCAGCGTTGTCAATAAAATAAACCTTATATTTGCCATATACAGGACGGTTTGCCACATCGCTTTGCATATCACGGATCAGGTCTACACCAACAGAACCTTTATCCGTGATGATTTCATAGAAATCAGGATTTGTACCCTCCAAAAATGTTCTGCATGATTTGCAGTCACACAATTCAGTTTTATTCCCACAGCAAAGCAGCTTCTTTGCAAATGCAAAAGCAAAGGTTCTTTTTCCGATTCTTTCAGGACCGGAAAAAGCATAGGCGTGGCCGGGGCTGTCGTTATTTATTATTCTTTTTATCCGGTGTATCAGCGATTTCTGTCCAACAAGCTTGTCTAAATCCATATTATCCTCTTTCTTAACAAATTATGTGACGGCAATTTCATATTATTTCCGAAGTTCAACAACACAACAGGTTAAATCATTTAACCTGTATAATTTCTCCCGGAAACCATTATGTTTTTATGTGTCTGTCATAAATTATATCAGGTAATTTAAATTCCGGAATAAATCCCCACTCCTCTTGTAGTTGTCATATAATTATATCAAGGATAAGTCCTCGTATATCCTCTATTTTCCCTACTATTTTCAAGTGGTCCTTCTCTTTTTTCAACACTTCCTTTGTTAACTCCTCCAGTTCGCTGTTAACCTTTTTTACAATGGAATAAAGCCTGTGGCGGCCTCGCCTGTCCATAAAACTTTCCCTGGAAAACCTGGCAAAAGAGCGTATAGCCTCTTCAAGAAATTCCGATATCATTCTTTTATATGCCTTAAGCTCAGAGATATCAACCTTTTCTGAAAGGCGTTCACCCTGCTTTATTATTTCACTGGCCATGTTTTGCAGAATTTCATCCTGGTTCTGGGATGTCTGCCGCTTAAGGTGCGAATTAAAGCTGCTTTTGTTGCTGCTTCCGATTCTGGTGTTTTCCGTTTTTATTGTACCTTTTAAATTACCTGTTTGTCTATTGGAACCATTTATTTTAATACCCATAAAATCACCTCTTGTTACTGTTCACACCCGACCTGATTCAGGTTTAACTAATCAGGGTGTGAACAGCAACCACCTCTTAATCTTATCCGGCTTATTCCGGATATTGTGAAACAGCATAAGTTGTTATCATAATCTATATCCCGCAGTTTTAAAAAAGCAGAACATTTAAACAGTAACCATCTCTTTCAATATTTATATCGGGTGACACCACTTTAATAATCAGTAACGTTGCTTTTTTGACAGCATTTTTATTGTTATTCGTCAAACACCCTGATTTTTATTTCACGACCGTTTCCGGAAATACTAATCCCATGAACATCAACCCTGCTTGTTGATATATCCCTTAGAAGATGGATATGTTCCCTTGTTATGGTCTCGCCCGGGCAAAGCATTGGTATTCCGGGCGGATATGGCGTTACCATCCCCGCGCTTCTTTTGCCCTCGGAATCATTCAGCGGGATATACCGGCACCCGTTAAGATAAACTGACAGCTCCGGTATAATACATTTTCCCTGTTCCATCGGCCGGAAAGACAGGTGTTTTTTTTGGGAATCAGCAGGATCAGACTTTCGGTCAAGATCCATAAGGCTATTCTTTAAGTGTGTAAGTTCCTTTTCACTATCCGCTGTTGTAACAATGAAAACCACATGGCTTTCATCAGCCATTTCCGCAACAATTCCATATTCTCTGCTTAGCTTTTCATATAAGTCGTACCCTGTAAGGCAGGAATCGGAAGTATCAATTACAATGCGGGTTGGATCTCTTTTTATTCCCTGGATTTCATCGGGAAGGATTTTAAGCCTCACCATTTTGTTCAGTTCTTTTTTTATATCATCAAGCAGACAAATAAGCCTGTCATATTCTCCAGATCCGTCTGTTTTTGCAAAATCTGCCGCATATTCAATGGAAGCCATTACCGGGTATGATGGGCTTGTTGTTGTAAGCATTGAAACAGCGCGCTTTACCCTGTCCTCAGAAATTCTGTCGCTTCCGATATGCAAAACCGCTGCCTGGGTTAAAGCCGGCAGTGTCTTGTGAAAGCTTTGAACACACAAATCCGCTCCCTGCTTTAAAGCTGTCTGAGGAAGCCTTCTTGATATTGCGAAATGGGCACCGTGAGCCTCATCCACAAGAAGCAGTTTCCCATTCTGATGCATTAAATCCGCAATTTCAGAAATCGGGGCACACATGCCGTAATAATCGGGATATGTAACAACAGCACCCTTTATATCGGGATTACTTAAAACTGCTTTTTCCCAGTCATGTAACCCTGCAGGCATTTTCAGATGCCATCGTTCATTGTATCCGGGTGTTACAAAAACCGGCTGAATCCCAGAAAGGATTAATGCGTTTATTACCGATTGATGGCAATCCCTTTGAACAAGGAGCCTGTCCCCCCTGTTAAAGGCAGAAATAAGCATGGCATGGATGCCGGATGTGGAACCGTTTACAAGATAAAAGGACTTTCGCGCTCCAAAGACATTCGCGCACCTTTCCATACTGGCTTTTATAACGCTTTCCGGATTATGCAGATTATCAAGCCCGGGTATTTCGGTTATGTCATATTGAACCAGGTTTTCGACAAACCATTTTGCGAATCCTTTTCCGCCTTTATGACCAGGCATGTGCATTTTTATTTTCCCATTGGTACTGTATGTTTCCAATGCGTTTATTATTGGAGTTTCTGCTCTCTTTTTCATTTCCGCTCTCTCTTTTTCATTTATAAAGTCTCGCTTCATTATGTCCATTCATTACACGGGGGGTAAAAAACATCAGATTTTTTCGTTGCAAAGGTAGAAATCCCAGGCTTAAGCCATAGCAGACGAAATCCCATCGTTCGTCTAAGTATAAGCATGTATATTTCCCGTTGTTTATCCGGAACAAAAACAGATCAAATAATTACCGGGGAAAAATAACCTTGAACAAATTCCTTGAGCCAAGGTTTATAAATTTAACCTTTCCTCTTTCCACAAAAGCTTCCTTAATTCGAAACAGGCCTGTACCTGCCCTTAAAAAATGCCTCTTGTAATCCATAATCAAAAGTCTTTGATAAAGCCACGGATTTCTCCTTTTAGGGTTATTGTCACGCATGTATCTTAATGTAACATTACCGGCAACGAGGGCTCCCGGGTTGCTGATTTCAATACAATTATCCTTTATCTCGACAACTATGCCTCTGGAAATATCAAGATAATCCCTGTGCAGCATAGCATTTGCCATTGACTCTTCAACAGCGTCATAGGGGTAGGTGTCGTCTGTAAGAATATTTTTAATTTTCTCCAAAGTCTGGTTTATCATTGAAAAAATATTACCTGTTATATGAGTAATTCCTTCACTGCTTTTTAATTTCACATGACATTGGGGCAGAAAAATTGAAGGGTTTTTCCCGAAGATAATCATGCCTCCAATTGTAGGCAAATATTCACCATTATCAGCTTCGGCTATAAACCCCAGGGCTTCCATCAGAAACATATTAGGCTCGTTATCGCATACATTCAAATTATTAAAATATTCCTGAAGCAGTTTTTTATCAAGATCGTCCATGGTAGCCTTTGCAAGGGGCACAGTCTCATAGGTTTTCAAACCATTTTCCTGCATCATTTGGGCAATTTCAGTTCTCCTTGCTATATCCGTGGTCGACCCGCGCCTTATATAAAACGCGCCTGTCTGAAGCATCTGATGCTGTCTCTT
>JAAYGP010000233.1 GCA_012727625.1 Clostridiaceae bacterium | reverse complement strand
TTATGGGGATGATGTCCGGTAGTGGGCTGTCTGTTGAGCAGGTACTGAAAAAATACACCCTGCTAACAATAGGAGACGGCCTTGTAACTCAGATACCTGCCCTTTTAATATCAATCGCGACAGGAATTATTGTTACCAGGGCGGCTTCTGAGGATGACCTGGGTGACGAGTTCATATCCCAGTTGTTTTCAAGTCCTCGTGTTATGTATTTAACCGCTGCCGCATGTTTTGTGATTACGTTTATCATAGGAAGATTTTTTATGATTATTTTAGATGCTTTTTTAATCTTCCTGGGCACACGGATGAAATCCCTGGAGGAAAAAGAAATGCAGCAGGTTGATATCGCTACTGAAGAGCAAAAAGTTGAAGAAATCCGCAAGCCGGAAAATGTAATATCTCTCCTTCAGGTTGATCCGATAGAGCTTGAGTTTGGTTACGGGCTTATTCCATTGGCCGATGTAAACCAGGGTGGGGACCTCCTGGACAGGGGTGTTATGATTCGAAGGCAACTTGCCCTGGAGCTTGGAATTATTGTGCCGATTATCCGTCTTCGTGACAATATACAGTTGAATCCCAATGAATATGTGATAAAAATTAAGGGAGTTGACGTATCGGGCGGGGAATTGATGATGGATCATTTTCTGGCAATGAACCCCGGCACGGCCGAAGAGGAAATAGAGGGAATACCAACCACAGAGCCTGCTTTTGGTCTGCCTGCCATATGGATAAATGAAAGTCAGAGAGACAGGGCGGAAATGCTTGGATATACGGTTGTTGACCCGCCATCCATTATAGCCACACATATGACTGAGATAATAAAAAGACATGCCCATGAGCTGTTGGGTCGCCAGGATGTTCAGACCCTTTTGGATAATATAAAGAACACATATCCTGCACTTGTTGATGAGCTGGTTCCCAAGCAGCTTTCACTGGGAGAGGTTCAGAAAGTGCTGGGTAATCTGCTCCGCGAAAGCGTCTCAATACGCGATATGGTAACTATTCTTGAAACACTTGCCGATTATGTGCCGGTAACCAGAGACACCGATATGCTGACCGAATATGTAAGACAAGCCCTGGGCAGAGCGATTTCCAAAACCTTTATTACGCCTGATAATTCGGATGTTATTACTCTTGATCCCCAGCTCGAGCAGTTAATAATGGACTCGATACAAAAAACCGAAGCGGGGGCTTATTTAACAATAGAACCGTCTGTCAGCAACAGAATACTCAATAATCTTGCGAATCTTGTTGAAAAAATTGTTAAGCTTGGAAAACAACCCATTGTTCTTTCATCCCCCGTCGTTCGACTGTATTTTAAAAGGCTTACGGAGCACGCCATTCCGGGGTTGATTGTTTTATCATATAATGAACTGGATCCGTCGACAGAGGTTAAGTCTGTCGGAATACTTAAGAGTACATAGCACAGGATGGAGGAAATATGCGAATTCGTCGTTATACCGGGAAAGATGCCCAGGAAGCAATGCTAAAGGTGAAGATGGACTTAGGCAGTGAAGCCATTATATTAAATACCCGCAAGGTCCGCAAAAAAGGACTTGCCGGACTGTATTCCAAACCACTTACAGAGATATTGGCCGCTATTGATGAAGATTATGGCAGAAAAAAAGCCACAACTGCCGGGACTTCCGGTAAAACAAAACAGCAGCCGGTATTATATAATCGCCGGGGAATTCAAAAAGATGATGAGGAAGAAAACAGGCTGGAGTTTCTTGAGAACAGAGTAAAAAAAATGGAGCTTATTCTGGAACGCATTTATGACAGCGTAAACAGGGATAAAAAAACTGAAATGCCTGAATCGGAAGAAAAAACACAAACTTTGGCTGATACCGGATTTAAAATAAAGGAAGAAGCTGCAAATTCTGAAAAGCTTGAGACTGAAAAAGAAATACCTGAAAGCAACGCGCTGAGAAAATTCAGAAACTTTCTTACAGAAAATGAAATTGAGCCTTTCATAATTGACAGAATAGTGGAAAAAACAAAACAGTTAGTCAGGGATTTAAATGACTATAATGAAATAGTCAATATTGCCGGAAAAATTATAACGAGTGTGCTTGGGCAACCCCAAACCATCCGGCTCAGGGATGACGGCAAGCCTACCACAGTCCTGTTTGCAGGTCCTACGGGCGTAGGGAAAACAACAACTCTTGCGAAAATAGCCGCAGATTATACATTGAACCAGCAAAAGAAAATCGGATTCATAACTGCTGATACATATCGCATAGCTGCGGTTGAGCAGTTAAAAACCTATGCCGAAATCTTGAATATTCCTGTATCAGTTATTTATACTCCCCAGGAAATCCAGGAAGCTATTTCCGGGTATTCGGACAAAGACCTGATATTAATTGATACAGCCGGAAGAAGTCATAAAAATGCATCCCAGTTCGCTGAATTGAAAATGCTGGTTACAGCGGCACAAGCCGATGAAATTTTTCTTGTTTTAAGTTGCAATTTAGGCCGTTTGGCTTTAAGAGAAATCCTGAATCATTATAAATTTTTTAACAACTACAAACTTCTTTTTACAAAGCTTGATGAGGTGCCTGTGCCTGGATTGATATTAAACGCAAGATGTGCCACGGGTAAAACTCTTTCCTATACAACAGCGGGTCAAAGCGTACCTGATGATATTGAGGTTGCAAATGTGCAGGATATTGTAAAAAGCATACTTAAGTTATAGGTGTTATAGCTTGGGTTTTTGGCCGTTAACGCATGGGAAAAAAATCGATGCATGGTACAGGCATGGGTGGATACCTTGTAAATACCGGAGGTCTAATATGAGTGATCAGGCTGAAAAGCTGAGAAAAATAGTTGATAATTTAATAATTCCGGAACATCCTGAAAAAGGCAGTAAAGCAAACAGATCAGCAAGAGTATTGACAGTAACAAGCGGCAAAGGGGGCGTAGGCAAAACCAATATTACCCTGAACATGGCTATAGCGCTGAGCAAAATGGGCCTTCGGGTGGTAATACTCGATGTGGACTTTGGACTTGCGAATATTGATGTAATGCTTGGAATGTCAACGAAGTATACCCTTGTTGATTTAATTCGTGGAGAGCGTAATATATTTGAAGTATTAACAGACGGGCCTGACAATGTTAAGTTTCTGTCGGGCGGCTCAGGTGTTGAAGAACTTCTGCAGATTGACAGAGCCCAGCTTGGGAAATTTATTTCAGGCATTGGCTTGCTTGATAAGCTGTATGATGTGATTTTGATTGATACAGGCGCGGGCCTTTCAAGGAATGTAATGAGCTTTGTTATGGCTGCTGATGAAGTATTGCTTGTTACAACCCCGGAGCCTACCGCAATAACCGATGCTTATGCCTTGATTAAAATGATTTCAAGGCGTGACAGGCATAAAATTATCCGGGTTATTGTGAACAAAGCGGATTCCCCGAAAGAAGCAAACGATATTTTGTCGAAACTTGCTCTGGTTTCGGAGAAATTTTTGTCTTTTAATTTGCAAAAACTTGGGTATATATTATATGATGAATTGGTACCAAGAGCTGTTAAGGAGCAAAAACCTTTCTTCCTGAGTTACCCCAAAAGTCATGTTTCACAGCAGATCTGGCAGCTTGCAGGGAGTTAGATTGATAACGGCAGGCTTTAGGATATCAGCACTAATAAAGGAATGAAAGGATTTTTTAGCCGTTTATTGAACGCTTTCGGTGGGAATTTGTGAAGCGCCTGTTTCTTTTATTGCACAATATCGGGAGCGGTTCCGGCAGGATCTGAACCAGGCTGGGGCTTAAACAGCAATATTTCATGACGCTGAACAGTCGCTTTGCATGGTGTGAAAAGCTGACGCTTTTCATGACTTTCATGATATAATAAAAATATATTTTTTACAAAGGATTATGTGGGTAACATGAAATATCGTCATATTGGACTGGGAACCAAACTGGAATTGGAGTTGTTCAACGAAGAGGGAAAAAAAATACCGGCTGTTTTTGTAAGCCAGTTTGGTGGTTTCGATGAAGAATTAAATGTTATGGAAATATATGCGCCAATTTTTCAGGGCAATATATATCCGGTTACTCCTAAAACGCAGATGGATGTGTTTTTTTCAAAAGGGAAGGAAACATTTTCATTCAAGGCGGAAGCTCTTGAAAGGTTTTATGAAGGGAATATTGTGCTATTGCATATTATACCTGTCAGCCCGATAGAAAAAATTGAAAGAAGAACATTTTTCAGAATGGATTGTGAGTTAAGTGTTCAGTATCGCACATTTGATATTCTTCTGCCGGATGAAGAAATGCGTGGGGATTTTATTAATGCCAGGACACGAAATATAAGTGGCGGAGGAATATGTCTGGTTACGAAAGAAAAGCTGGAAAAAGGTATTTTTGTTGAAGCATATATCAGGCTGAAACAAAAGCTCAGATTTGTTGGTGTGGTTATACGTACCATAGAAGTTAAAAACAGAGGCAGAATTGAATATGAATCGGGAATTGAGTATATTCGCATAGAAAACAGAGTCAGGGAAAAAATAATCAGTTACGTATTCAGGACGCAGCGTGAGATATTAAAAAAAGGTTGGATAAAAGATGGACAGCAAAACAGCGACACCTATCCGGGTTTTAATAGCAGATGATTCAATTTTTGTACGTAAGATTCTTAAAGAAATATTGGATGAAGATCCTGAAATTGAGGTAGTCGGTATCGCACGAAACGGAAAGGAAGCTCTCGAAGTAGCAGGATGGGTTAACCCGGATGTTATTACTTTAGATGTGCAGATGCCGGTGATGGACGGGCTTGAATGCCTGAGACACCTGATGGAGCAGGGTTCTTACGCAGTTGTTATGATAAGCTCTGATGACAGTATCGGCACAAGAACCGCAATAAAGGCTCTCTCTTCAGGAGCGGTGGATATAATTAAAAAGCCCGAATCAATGTTTATGTTATCTTTGGAGAACAAAAAACAGGAAATTATTCAAAAAATTAAAATTGCTAAAACCGCGGCACTCAAAGATTTGTATAAAAAAGCCGATATAAAGAAAAAGCAATTTAGTGGTGAAAAAGCATCGAAAATAGAGAAAATTATCGCAATAGGAACTTCCACCGGGGGACCGAAGGCATTACAAAATGTTATTCCATTCCTGCCGGGTGATTTGCCTGCTTCCATTGTTATTGTGCAGCATATGCCGCAAGGGTTTACAAGCACATTGGCAAAAAGGCTGAACGACCTTAGCGAATTTACGGTTAAAGAGGCGGAGCATAACGAGCCGATGAAACCCGGATTCGCATATATAGCCCCGGGAGACAGGCATCTGGTGCTGGATAACGGTAAAAAAGGCATAATGCTTCGGCTGGATGATTCAGAACCTGTATCAGGCCACAGACCCAGCGTGGACAAAATGCTTTATTCACTGGCGGAAACGGGCATGCCGGATATTATCGGAGTTATTATGACAGGAATGGGAAGCGATGGCGCAAAAGGATTTTTCGAACTTAAAAAGAAAAGAAACATTAAAATTATTGCACAGGATGAAAAATCCTGTATTGTATACGGAATGCCCAGGGCGATTGTTGAGATGGGAATTGCCGATAGTGTGATTCCCCTGCAGCAAATACCCAAAGAAATTCTAAACTTTATGGGGGTGCAAAGATAATGGACGCAAGTCAGTATCTTGATGTTTTTATTGATGAAGCGAAAGAAAATATGCAAAGCCTGAATACCTCGTTGCTTGAACTGGAGAGTGATCCGACAAATACATCAATTTTAAATGAGATATTCAGAGTGGCTCATACATTAAAAGGTATGGCCGGAACAATGGGCTTTAGCCGGATGACAGCTTTAACACACCACATGGAGGATGTTCTTGATGGTCTTCGCAACAACAGGCTGAAAGCCGGCTCAAATATTGTTGATATTTTGTTTAAATGCCTTGATGCTTTGGAAAGTTATGTTAATGAGGTCATAGCATCCGGCCAGGAAGGTGAGGAGGAATATCAGGACATTATTGCATCTCTTTCGGATATTTTAAAGGGAGAAGCAGACGGTCAGACAGAAAACAAACAAAAGGATTTTCAGCCTGCCAAAGACGGAAGAACTGCTTCAGGCCTCAGGCTGAAGCTTAATATATATGACAGAAACGTAATTGAAAAGGCAATGGAAGAGGGCCTGAATGTTTATGAGATACACATAGAAATAGACAAAAAATGTCTGTTAAAAGCCGCAAGAGCCTTTATAATATTTCAACTGCTTGATAAAAGTTCAGAGATTATGAAATCCATGCCTCCTGTTGAAGATATTGAGGATGAAAAGTTTGATTATTATTTCACTGTCATGGTTATTACAAAACATAACCGGGATTATTTCATAAAGGAATTAAATTCAGTTGCGGAAGTAAGAAAAGTTGAAGTAACCCCGATAACTTTAAAGCATGTTGAAAATATCAAACCAGGTGCAGTAACTCATGATGTGTCAGACACAGATCGCATTAAGGCTGCTGACAGGGAGCAAATAAAGACATCCGCGCCTAAACCGGGAGCGATTAAACGGCTTACCACCAAAACTGTCCGTGTTGATATTGAAAGACTTGATGTACTAATGAATTTAGTCAGTGAACTTATTATCATTAAGACAAGACTGGCTGATATCGGGGTATCGGACAGAAGCAGCGATTATGTAACAACGGTTGAAAACCTTGAAAGAGTTACAACCAGGCTTCACGATGCCGTGATGAAAGCCCGGATGGTACCAATTGAAAATGTTTTCAGTCGCTTCCCCCGCATGGTCAGAGATATTTCAAGAGAGCTTCAGAAGGAAATAGAACTTCATATGTCCGGTGAGGAAACTGAGCTTGACAGAACGGTAATTGATGAAATAGGCGAACCGCTTATACATATAATCAGAAATTCCGCGGACCATGGGCTTGAAAAACCCGATGTGCGGGTTGAGAAAGGAAAGAATAAGTGCGGAAATATATGGCTTAAGGCCTATCAGGACGGTAACAATGTTGTGATTGAAGTTGAGGATGACGGCCAGGGCATAGACATTGAGAAAGTGCGCAGAAGAATCGTGGAAAGGGGACTTGAAAGTGAAGAGGTAGCCGCCGGCCTGTCTGACAGCGACATTATAAAATACCTGTTTGCGCCTAACTTCAGCACAGCAGATAAAATTACAGATCTTTCAGGGCGCGGAGTTGGCCTTGATGTCGTAAAAACAAAAATTGAGTCTTTGGGCGGAGCCATTGAAATAGAAACAGAACAGGGCAAAGGAAGCAGGGTAATAATACGTCTTCCTCTGACTCTGGCAATAATTCAGGCTCTTCTTGTACGAATAGGGACGGAAAAATTCGCGATTCCTTTAAGCAATATCCGGGAGATAACCAAAATTGAAGCTTCTGATATTCAGTTTGTCCGCGATAGGGAAGTGTATTTCCTCAGAGATTCCGTTATTCCTGTCGTTCGTCTTGGGGAAGTGCTCAAAGTACCTGAATCCGGGGATACCGGGGAGACGAAAAAGCAGCTTACCTGTGTTGTTGTCAGGAAAGGCGACAAGTTTTCAGGATTTATCGTGGATTCCCTGATTGGCCAGAAGGAGATCGTTATAAAGTCTCTTGGGAGATTACTGGCCAATATACGACATATTGCTGGCGCTACCATTCTTGGAGACGGGAATGTGGCACTGATAATTGACGTGAATTCTATTGTTTAAACTAAGCTTAAGCCTTTATCATACGGTTTGGTTGTGTGGTGTCGTATGAATATGCGCTTCCGGAAAAAAGGAGGATTATGCAATGGTATCGGATAAAAAGCAATATATCATCTTCAGAATAGACAAGGACGAATATGGGGCGGATATAGGCAATGTTACCGTAATTGAAAGATTTATTAATATTACCAGGGTTCCTGAGACACCTCAATATCTTAAAGGTGTTATAAACCTCAGGGGAGATATTATACCCGTTATGGATTTAAGGGTAAGGTTCGGCATACAGGAAAAGGAGCCTGATGAAGATACCAGAATTGTTATATTTGATATTAATAAAATAAGTTTTGGTGTAATAGTTGACTCGGTGGCGGAAGTTATGCAGTTGGAAGAGTCAAAAGTCGAAAGTGTTGCCGAGATCATGGCAGATAGTAATCATGATTATTTAAGCAGCGTGACAAAAATTGATTCAAGGATTATAACAATAATTAACGTCGAAAAGCTGATAAGTGACATGATGGTATCATAAGCGGACTCGTTGGTCGATGCCTTGGTTAAACACTAACCCGAAGTGAAAAAGGTGAAATTATGGATGTAACAACATTAAATGCCTTTCATCTGGATGTGCTCAAAGAAATTGGAAATATCGGGTCGGGAAATGCAGCTACAGCTTTGGCAAAGCTTTTGGGTAAAAAAGTGGATATGAAAGTTCCGCAAATCAGAATTATGGGTTTTTCCGAGATTAACGAGACTCTCGGTGGCGCGGAAACTCCTGTCGCCGGAATTTTGCTGGGTGTGCTGGGCGATAT
>JAAYGP010000232.1 GCA_012727625.1 Clostridiaceae bacterium | reverse complement strand
GCAGTTGGAGCGGGAGTTGGGGAAAGTGTTGGTGTAGGCTCGGAAGTTGGCGTTGACGTAGGTTCAGGAGTCGGTGTATATGTAGGTTCGGGAGTCGGTGTAGAAATCGCTGTGGATTCCGAAGTTGGTGTAAGCGTAGGTGTAATTTCGGGTGTTGGAGCAGGCGTTAAAGTTGCTTCCGGAACGGAAGTGATTGTGGTTTGCCCATCTGCCAGACCTGTGGTATTCTGTTTTTGCCACAGGCAGTAAAAGATATTGTCGTCATTATGATAACTGACAATATGAACAGGTTTCGAATTTTGAAATTTATGTTCTTCTCTCCTTTTTTACCAATGCTACTATGTAAATGAATACTGTAGTAAAAACTTTGGATGTACTGCGGGAATAAATCAGATAAATACCTGTTACCGATATTGCATTACCGATGCTATGCGCTAAGATACAGAATAACATGGTTGTCAAATGAAGCACTTTTTGAGAGATGCATTAGAGATAGTGCAACCAAAAATACTAATCAAATAATATAATTAAAATGAAATGGTAAATTACATTAGAAACAAAAGATATCTCCTTTTTTTAAATTTGCGTACTACAGTAATATATTATATGTATATCTGGAACAAAAATATGAAGAACTCCGGTTTCAATGTCAAAAATGATGGATTTTATATGGAAAAAACAAACATATCGCAGCTTAACAAAAGCCAGATAATGCAAGCAGCACAAATATTAATTTACTCTTGACATATACAGTTGAACTATATATAATTAAACTATACAGTATAACTATACAGTATAATTATATAGTACAACTATATAGAATAACTTACTACATAGTGTAACTAAATTATGCAAATACATGGGCTATACAGCTTAACTGTTGCAGGAGGTAAAAAATGAACCCTGAAAAACATCTGCCATTGACAGAGACAACATTTTACATTCTACTTTCATTGCTTGAACCGGGGCATGGCTATGCAGTGATGCAGAAAGCGGAAGAATTAAGCGGCGGACGTGTTCGAATCGCCGCGGGCACAATGTACGGAGCGCTTGATAATCTTTTAAGGCAGAAGATGATCGAACCTGTGCTTTCCAAAGACCCACGGCGCAAAATGTATCAGACTACCGCAAAGGGGGCTCATGTGCTCCGGCTGGAATCAGAGAGGCTAAAGCATATGCTTGATATATATAACAGGATTCAGGGAGATGGATAATATGATGAAATTCAAGATTTTTTGGGATTTTGATGAAGAAGAAAAATACCTGAATGGTATGGCTGCGCAGGGATATATTTTTAAAAAGTACTCTATATTTGGTTTTTATCATTTTGAACCCGGCAAGCCGCAAAATCCGAACTATAGAATAGATTACCGGACATTTAGAGATAGAAAGGAATACGATAATTATATCGCATTATTTGAAGATGCAGGCTGGAAGCATGTTTGGGGTACAAAAAACAGCGGGAATCAATATTTTTTGCCAATGAGTGAGAAAGCCGGAACAGATATATTTTCAGACAGAATTTCAGCCGCCGCGCGATACAAAACCTTATACAGTATATGCCTGGCACATGTTGCATGTTTTATTTGCTACCTGTCCGTGGTATTGCTTTGCTCCGGTGGCAACCTTTCCGGAATAGCCTTTTTAACTCCGGACTTGTGGGAGCGTACAGGGAAAGATTTCTGGTCTGCTTTTTTCTTTGAACTTCCTTTCGCTTTATTTCGCGTAGTACCGCTTATTTTTCTGGCGGTGGTTGCAATTTTTTATTGTTACTGGGGCACAAAGGCAAGAAAGATTTATAAATTAAGTATAAATGAGCAGAACAGCCATGAATAAAAAAATATCTTTCGTAATTATTGTTACAGGTGTTCTTTGTATTTCATTTTCAGGTTGGCAGTAAACAGGGATTTGCTGCCAACACTGATGCTCTGACGTTGAATATCGACAGCTTAACAGTGCCTGATAACATAAAAATTGTGGGACTTGGTGAAGCAAGTCACGGTGTCAGTGAGTATGATCCGACAGTAAGACAAAAAACAGCTCAAGACCACTGAAAAAGACACTTCTTTTTAGAAACTAAGCTTTAAAAACGCATAACTTAGTTGGAACTCATAAAAAATGGAGCTTTTTCAGAAGTCTCAAACGCATCTGTCTTGATATTTTACGCCTGCCATAAAGCCCTGAATCATTGAATCGGATATGCTATTATTCTTTTTGCTTTCTCAGCTATCTCTTTTTCTGTTTGCGGAATAGATTGCAATAATTCAGCCTGTTCTTTCAGGTAGCATGTGCTGTTCTTAGTGTCAATAGCATTATAGCGAAGGTTTTCTCCGTCACCGGCTTTAAGCTTATTGCGGAACGAACCGAGTTGTTCGGTAATTTTACGGTATAATGAAACAATTTCAGTAAGCAAATCGGCTTTTTCGCCTTTAAGAAGAGGAACACATTCGCCCAGATATTTTGCGGCACACCGTCTTGCGTCAATTAAATTGAGCAGCATATAATCATTAACGTCAAGCCGTCTTTCGATATCATCCTTTGAATTTCCTCCGTCCCAGAGCGTATCATCCAAAAGTCCTTCGATCCATTTTTCATAAGCCAGTGAGCACTGGTAATATCCTCGGCTGAATTCAGCCTCAAAGGAATCAACTAAAGTTTGCAGTGATGTTTTAAGATTGTCCAAATCACACGGCTTATCTTTTTTTTTCGCCAAAGTGTATAATCATAAAGGGCCAGAAATCACTTTCAAGATAATCGTTGTTTTCATTCAGGTGTTCCTTATCAAAATATGTACGACAGTAAAAGTTTTTGCTGTTTTCACTGAAGCCGGTAATTACTCCCCATTCGGGAGCGACACGAAGGTTAATGGCGATGACAGGCTTACCGTTTGTAATGTCTCTTACTATATTTTTGCGTTCCTCATTGCGATCGTCTTTTTCGACTCTGTCTGCCCAAATTTGTTCGTACCCGATGGCGTTAAACAAAATACTCGAGTAATCAAATGCAACCAAAGCATCGGTTGCGCTCCAGTCCCATATTTCTGTAAAAGCGATACGATAGCAGGCTCCCGACAAACCCAAGATTTGCTCGTAAGTATACGGCTCGCCCATGTAACGGAGTGCCGCATAAACTGCTCCTGCCCATGTGCAGTCCATGTCTGCTTCCCATTCGAGCGTCATGATGCCCGGTAAGATGCAGGTTGAAGTATCTTTCAGATAAAGTTCCGTCCGGTCTGCAGAATAGCAAAGCTTTTCGTTTTCTGCACAACTGATAACATGAATACCTTTCTCGTTCAGGTAAGGTAAACAAGGGTCAGGTATTCGGGGTCGTCAGCCCCCGGTGAACTGGGAAATGTTTCATGATTCACTTTGATTTCGTTCCATTTGAAATAATCATAGTGCTTCATTTTCTAAGGGCGGACTTGTATTCTTTTTTGTTGCCATAATAAGCACAAATAACCTCAAAAGCTGTGTCTGTCATGTATTTTTCATCAGTCAGTTCGATGGTAAGGGGTTCGTCCTGAACTGCGAAAGTGAAAAACGTGCCATTTGGGGTCTGATATTTGACAGTCAGAACACATATCCGCTGGCTGTCTATCGATACTCCCAAATATTGCGGATTAAAAATGATATTCAGACGGTTACTGTGCACATGGTTATTCACAATCTGTGTTACATTAAAATGTTTTTCTCCATCAGAATATACCGCGTTTAATATAATCAGCTTCCTGGGTATTAAAAGAGAATCAATTGACGTTCCCAGTATTTCTGAAATAAGAGAAAGGAGCGCCGTTTCCGGCAAACATTTACCGTTTTCCCATTTGGATACTGCCTACGGCGAAACGCCAAGCAGTTCTGCGAATTTTTCACCGGTTAACCCTTTTTCTTTGCGCAAAAGTGCAATCATATTTCCAATTTTATAATTATCCATAAAACAGTTCCTTACTTTCCCTGGTAATTGTAATTTTATTATAGCCGATTTTTATTCAGAATCCATACACTAAAGGAGAAAGATTAGTTTCAATTATCAACCTCAGGTTGAGTGAAAGACAGGATGATTTTACCTCATCCTGTCTTTATAAACAAATATATACTATATACGGATTAACGAAATGAAATATACCGAACACCGGCAAGACTTCAGATTATATCCAAAGTTAAAATATAAAGAAGTATTGTTCCTCTTCCATCGTTACCAGGAAGTAAGGAAACATGAACCCGGGACGGGAAAAATGCCGGAATATTAATTATACATCGTTACCGGGGAGTAAGGAAACATGGAAGCGTAGGAGGATAGTGAGGTACAGGCTTCTGTAAGGAGTGAAGCCAGAAACTCAAAGCGATCCTCAGTGAGGTTCATTACCGAGCCGGAGATGCTTAAAGCTCCCACAGGATAGCCGGAGCGATCGCGAATTGCCATGCCCACGCAACGAACGCCGAGGGTTTCCTCCTCGTTGTCAATCGCATAGCCTCTGTCACGGGCCTGTTTTATCTGCTGAAATAAAACAGCTTCATCGGTAATGCTGTTTTTTGTGCTGGCGATAAGCGGGTGCTTGCTGATAATTTTTTTTACTTGTTCCACAGGCATGTAAGAGAGCATGGCTTTACCGCCGGCAGTGACATGCATGGGCAGGAGTTTTCCGGCAATGGAATATTTGGTTGTACGCCGGTTGTTGTAGATGCCCTCCAGGTACAGCACCGAACCGTCCACATGAGTGGTCAGATAAATATTCGCATGTGTCTGTTCACAAAGATCCTCCATGCATGGAATCGCATAATGGACAATGGAGAGGTTGGAGCGCATATTGTAGCCCAGCTCCATCAGCTTAATGCCGAGAGAATAATTCTGGCTTAAGGGGTTACGGCTAAGGTAACCTTCCGCTTCCAACGTGCGTACAAAATTGGATAGGGTACTTTTGGGCCATCCCAACTTTTTACTGATTTGAGAAAGCGACAGTTCGCTGTTTGATGGATCAAAAAGTTCCAATATCCGCAATGCCTTGACTACGGAGGCAATTTTCTTTGTGGCATTTGACCCCTGTACGTGCTTTTTCGTTTTCATACTCTACACCTCTTGATATATATACGTACGCTCTCGGAAAGTCAGAGAGCTTTAATTTCATATATTTCAAGGTTCAACAATTCTGTTTCACCTCTACTTTTTCTTTCAGATTCCTTATAAAATTTTCAGCCATATTACCATAATATAACATATATGTGTGTTATCTATCTTGACAAACGCATGTTCGCCCCAAAATTGAATTGGATGGTATTATCTACCATATCTCTTCGGTTTCGGAGGTTTCTATGTTACGAGATTGGACTCCTCACAGAGTCTATCAAGAAAAGCTCTGTCTTCTGCTTCTTCACCATCAAATAATACAAGAAAGCAGGCTGGTTCTGATGGATAAGAGCATTTCTAAACTCTATCTTCTCAACCTCGATAGCCTGCTTCCTGTAATCAAGCCTTTGTACCCTGATTTTGGCCGCCCAGCTAAAAATCAGCAAGGTATTATACGATCACTCGTATTAATGCTTGATCAACAGGAATATTCTATCACAAAATGGGCTCTAATGGCAGGGGCAGATCCTCTCTTTTTTGAGCTTTGTGGTTTCGAAGGTAATGCTCCTGGCGTAGCATCTTACTACGACTTGCTCGTAAGGTTGTGGAAGGCTGATCATTCCCTTCACCTTAAGGAAAAAAGAAGGATAAAAGGGTTCAGCTGTAAACCAAGAAAAAAACTAAAACTCAATCAAAAACTTCCGCCTAAGCGCTCGGGTACAGTTGCTAAGTTAGTAGATAAAGCATTAAGCGGCAAACTTAGAAACTTTTGTCCCGAGGCTATACTCCAAAAGCTTCTGGCTCGTTGCGTCGTAGATACCTCATATCAAATGGGAATTTTGGGCAATCCCAATGAATTATCTATGGCTCATAAGTGCTCTGACAACCCATTACGTTGATTTGGTGGATGCAGAAAAACAGATAGATGAGGCCATGGATACGATCCCGAATGATCTGATTGATGCGCTATATACTAACCATTAATTTATTCTACGGTACAGGCTTTTAGAGAACAGAGATAAATAAAACCGCCGGCGAAACCGGCGGTATTGATTAATAATATTTAAGCCTTAGCGTTATGATTTCAAAAGGTTTAAAGCTGATTTCAACAATATTGTCCTTAAGTGTTACCTCCTTTAAATTCTGTTCCATAAGGTCGGTCAGAAATACAGATTCAGGCGTGATCCCCAGCTTCATTTTGACTGAAACATCGGAACCGTTACATTCATACAGCCTTATTATTACATCCTCGCTGTCTTCAGCCTTTTTAACCGCTTCAACAACCACACTGTCACTGCTGAGTTCAATAAAGGAGAAGTTTCCGTCACCACCGTGGTTTTCGGTATTTGTTGAAGATTCCAAATGGGTTTCATGAACAAAAAGGGGCATGTTTAACTCATAAGCTGCCTGGCTAACTTTCCCTGATATATGATCACCCTGGTGTGGGTACAGGCTGTATGTAAACAGGTGTTCACCCCGGTCTGCGCTTTCGTCCGGGTATTTGGGGCTTCTTAGCAGATTCAGGTCAAGCGTGTTCCCGTAAACACAGTAGCCGTATTTACAGTCATTAAGAAGCGCAACCCCATAGTCAGGCTGAGATATGTCCACCCATTTCTGAGCGCTTATTTCATATTTGGCCATATCAAAACTTGTATTCTCATGTGTCGGGCGCTTAATGGAACCAAACTGAATATCGCATGTGGCTTCCATGGCTGTGATATCAACAGGGAAAGAGGTTCTCAGCATTTTGTTATCCTCGTACCAGTATGCTTTAGTTTCAAAATCAATCCTTCGGCTTCCGTCTGTAAGCATAATGCTTTGTTCAATACGTGACTTGCCGTATGTGTATGCCTGGTACATAATAGCCTTGGGTCCGTCTTTCTTAAATTGTGAGGTTTCCAGTATGAAACACATGGACGGTTTTTTATTATACTGGATTGAAAAATCCCAGGCATCCCCGTGATCATGATAAACGCAAAGCACATTTCCTTTTGTTCCGGGTTTTAAAACCTCCCTGCCTGCTTCTTTGTCATAAATTGAAATTATCGATCCGTCCTCACCAAAAATAACCCGCAGTATATCATTTTCCAGTTTGTTGCTGTCGGCTTCCGCGAAAATATTCTTTGGACAATCCTGCTTAACTGAATTCAATGATGCATAGCCCATTGGTGGTACAGTAACCTTGAACCAGTTATCTTTATGTTTTATCCATTGGGTTCTTTGCCATGATAGAGTGTTTAAGACAACTGGAGTATCAGGGAATATTGCCTGATATGCGCTTTTAAGAAAAGCTGAAATAAAATCTGACATTGTTTTATATCTGTCCAAAGACTCACTGTAAACCCTTTTTATCGATGATCCGGGCAGTATATCGTGAAACTGGTATAAAAGCGTTTCTTTCCACAAAGTTTCGATTTGGGCACCGGGATATACGCGGTTTCCCCTTAGTTGAGCCAGAACCGAAACAAACTCAAGTTCTCTTAAGGATATTTCAATTTTCCTGTTGTAACGCTTATTTTTTGCCTGAGTGGTCAATGTACCCTGATGTTTTTCAAGGTAGAGCTCACCGACCCAGGTTTTATATGATGACCTGGAAGTATTGAGCCTGTCAAAAAATTCTATGCTGGGTTCCTGTTTTACAGGCGGCAGGCCATCCAGATTTTTCACCCTTTCAAGACGCTCCAGATGATCTTCCCCGGGGCCGCCTCCTCCGTCGCCAATGCCAAAGAGCATCAGGCATTCAGTTGCTACACCCTTGTCAATATACTCATTTTCAGCTTTTCTTATTGACGATGGTGCTGTTTCCGAATTATATGTACCCTCCGGGGGCATATGAGCCAAAACTTCACTACCATCAATGCCTCTCCAGATAAATGTATGATGCGGGAATTTATTATGTACATTCCAGGACAGTTTTATGGTCATAAAATAGTCAATACCTGATTTTCTCAATATCTGGGGAAGCGAACCGGAATAGCCGAATACATCGGGCAGCCAAAGAATTCTAATGTCTTTATCAAATTCCTGCCTGAAAAACCTTTTCCCATAAAGAATCTGCCGGACAAGTGCTTCGCCACCTGAAACATTGGTGTCAGCTTCAACCCACATTCCGCCCTGTGGCTCCCATCTGCCCTCGGCAACCTTTTTCTTAATTTTTTCATACAGCAAAGGATAGCTTTCCTTCACCCAGGTATACAGCTGTGGCTGGCTTGCGCCGAATATGTAATCCGGATATTTATCCATCAGCATAAGGGCGGTGGAAAAAGTTCTGGCTGCTTTGCGCTTCGTTTCCCTTATTGGCCACAACCACGCCAAATCAATGTGAGCATGACCGATAGCGCTGATCGACAAAGAGGGGTCCCCGCCTTTTTTCTGAAGCTCAGGAAGTAGTATTTTTCTTGCCATAAGAGCTTCTTCATCAGTAAAGTCATTAAGGACGAGGGATGCTTTGTTCAGAGCGTGTAATATGCTATGGGCTCTGGCGGAATTTTCAGGCAAGACTTTCATAAGTCCGAACAAAACCTCAAAGTCATACAATAGCATTCGCATTGCGTCATTGCATATCGCAATGTGCGCTTCTTTCAAAATTCCGTCATCTTTGCAATTTCCCAGCAAATCGTTCAGACCGACATCTGCCAGGATATTAATATTTTCTCCGCCGCAGGCTTTATCAGATATTTCAACAACACGTTTTCCGGGTCTTCCCAAAGAGCGATCAAATTCAGAACTGACATTGGTAAGGCCCTGAACAGGACAACCATCGGAATCAAATATACACGCTTCGCCGCTTACATCAATTAACACGACAACATGTTTGCCAATAGCCTCTTCCGGAACTGTTCCTGTAAACTGAAACCAGGCACAGTCCCAGAGCTCACCCCAGCTTTGACCGGGGGAAATAACCCTCATTTCGCCGGAAAAACGATCCTCAAAAGGAACGGGTTCTTTTGTTTTCCATATGGTAACCTTAAGCGGCGTTAATTTTTTATAAACTGCGTCGGCTATTTTTTGCCGGAGACTGTTAAGATTAGCTAATACTTCTTTTATCGGATATGGCATATCAAATTTCCTCCTACTTATATTATATGCTTTGCTTTACGTCTTTTGGAATTTTAGCAGATTAGCGAATAAAAGCTTGCACGCTCAATAACCTGAGCAGGTAAGGCTCAGGTGCGAAATCCTTTAAATATTAAATGAAATAGGCATATGTAAAACAGTAAGGATGCAAAATTTGATGAAATACAAAAAGTAAGTACCAAAAAAATACTATAATAAATAAGGTTTTAAGTCAATCCATTATATATTTTTTCTACGTGGAAATTATGCACTCTGATTTAAAAAATAAACCCCGCCTCTGTTTTACAGATAGCGGAATTCAATTCGAAATTATGAGAAAGATTCAGGATTTCTGTATCAATACTCATAATCGGTGTTATTTTCGCTCCTGCTGCCAGTGCATTAAGTACCTCCTGGGGGTGCCATACTTTATACTCCAACACAAAAGAGTTGTTGTAGATTTTCT
>JAAYGP010000231.1 GCA_012727625.1 Clostridiaceae bacterium | reverse complement strand
TACCAATATATTACATTAATGGGATATAAATTTGAGCAATGTAAATGAGTTTTAAAATTTTTACTCTTCAGAGCTGTAAAACTTTTCAGGTTTATTGTATCATTTTATTAAGTAATGTATTATTATTTATATGGCAACAATTGAGCCATAAATCTCTTTGGTGCGGGAAGTTTCATTGCTTCCTTTTTAAAATCAACAGATTGTTTTATTCCGGAGGAATGGTTATGAATTTTGTTTACGGTTTAATTGATGAAAGCTACAAGTGTGCATATGGAACAGACGGGGCAGCTGGTAACAGTGAAGCATTTGAAAACAAAGACTTATCCCTTGTTTGTGCAAAAAACAGCTTTGCCGCATTTCAGGTTTGCCTTAAAGCAGACGAACCCTTTATAGTTTCCACAGGAGGAAATCCTGTTTTCAGCCCTAAGGGCCCTTACAACATTGTAAGGCTTGAGTGCTGTATAAAGGATCTCCCCGGAGCGAACATCAACATGTTCCCGGAATTATATATGGAAGATGATGATGGGATATTGAAAGCTGATATACTTTCCGCTCAGGAATACATTGAAGTAAATCCGGGCATGACTCAGCCTGTCTGGGTGGAAATTACGCTGCCTGCCGATATGGAAGCAGGAACATACACAGGGCAGGTTAATTTGTATATTCATAAAATGTTTCAGGATGAAAAAAGGCTTAATCCCCTTACGTTTACTCTTGAGGTTAAAGATGTAACACTGCCGAATCCGGTGGAATACAAGTTTTACCTGGATTTGTGGCAGCATCCCTCAAATATTTCAAGAAAGCACGAAGTCAGGCTTTGGAGCGATGAGCATTTTGATGTGTTGGAAAAATATATTGAATCATTAGCTGCTCTTGGTCAGAAAGCTGCCACGGTTATTATTTCGGAAATTCCGTGGTCAGGTCAGTTTTGCACAAAAACAGTCAATTACCCCTCAGATTTGTTTGAATACAGCATGGTAAAGGTTATAAAGGATGAAAGTGGGAATTATGAATATGATTATTCCAGCTTGAAAAGATACCTTGATCTATGCTTTAAGTATGGTATCGACAGGGAAATTGAAGTGTTTGGGCTTTTCAATATATGGGTAAATGAGCAGGAGGGGTATGGCGGTATTGCGCCTGATTATCCCGATGCCATAAGAATCCGTTATTACGACAAAAAAGACAGAACGTATAAATATATGAAATCAGGAGAAGAAATAAAAGAATATATAAAAGCTTTGGAACGGTATTTTATTGAAGAAAGCCTGATTGACAGGGTAAGAATATGCGCGGATGAGCCCGCGGACATGGAACTGTTCCTTAAAAGGCTGAACCTGCTTAAAAAAACAGCTCCGGCTTTTAAATACAAGGCGGCAATAAACCATTATGAATTTGTAGAGACCGTATCTGAAATTGAAGATTGCGTTTTCTCTCTGAATTGCGTTATGAAAGAACCGGCCAGGCTCCGGGACATAAGGAGGGAAACAGCCGGCAGACTCCTTTACTATGTTTGCTGCGGACCTAAAGTACCAAATACGTTCCTTGCTTCTAATCTTGTTGAGTCGCAATTTCTTGGAATTCTGGCAGGGATATTGGAGCTTGACGGATTTTTAAGATGGAACTATACGGTATGGCCTGAAAATCCCAGGCAAAGGATCAGATACAAATATCCTTACTGGCCGGCCGGAGATACAAACTTTGTTTATCCGGGAAATAACGGAGCACCGTTATTGACACTCAGATATAAGAACCTGAAGAGAGGAATTGAGTTTTATGAGCTTATAAGGCTTGTTATAGAACGCGGCGGGAATTATGAAACCGTTAAGGAGCTAATAAAAAAAAGGCTAATTAAAACAGATGATCTGAAGGATTTCCTGCCTGAAAGGAAAAAAGAGGCGGAAGAGATATTCAGCGTCGATTACAACGATTACCGGGAAGTATACCGCCTTTTGCTTGATGAGTGTATACTTTGACAGCCCGTTAAGCCGGGGTCAAAGCATACATGTTTTCGCATAATAAAATAAGCAATGACTTTGGTGTGAATTTCGTGTTACTGTTCACAGGTTCTGTTAAAAATATTGTGCAATAGAAGGAAACTTTAGTGGGATGAAGCTTAGAGATGTATTTCATTGATAAATATAATAAAAACAGAGGGAGAGAGTAGCCTGATGCTTAGAATCGAACACTTAACCAAAAAGTATGGTAATAAAACAGCAGTCGATGATTTATCCCTGCACATTGAAAAAGGAATGATTTACGGGTTTATTGGCCATAACGGGGCAGGGAAAACAACTACAATAAAAGCTTGCTGCGGGATATTGCAATATGACGAGGGCGAAATATATATTAACGGTATGTCAATAAAGGAAGATCCTATATCCTGTAAAAGCATATTGGCTTATATACCGGATAACCCGTATCTTTATGAATTTCTTTCAGGTATTAAGTACCTTAATTTCATAGCAGACATTTTCGGTGTACCGCAATTTGAGCGGGAAGAGCGTATAAAAAAATATTCCGGGCTTTTTGAGCTGACCGATGATCTTGCCCAGCCAATCTCATCCTATTCACACGGCATGAAACAAAAGCTTACCATAATTTCGGCCCTTATCCATGAACCTAAGCTTATTATAATGGATGAACCCTTCGTTGGGCTTGACCCGAAAGCCACTCATATCCTAAAGAATATTATGCGCGAAATATGTGACAGCGGCGGAGCCATATTTTTCTCAACCCATGTTCTTGAGGTGGCTGAAAAGCTTTGTGACAGGGTGGCCATTATCAAAAAAGGAAAGCTTGTTGTTTCCGGCAGCATGGATGAAGTTAAAGGCGACGTCTCGCTGGAAGATGTTTTTCTGGAGCTGGAGGGAGGAGTAGGTTATGCTGGCAGCGTTGATTAGAACAAACCTTGCAGCTTTGTTCAGCCACCTTTTCCGGGGTTCGAAACTTAAAAAGAACCGGGGTGTGTTGTTTAAAATATTTGTTGGCTTATTGGCGCTTTATATTATTGCCGTCTTCCTCTTTATGTTTGGCAGTACGTTTTATGGTATTTGCATACCGCTTGGCAATACCGGGCTTCAATGGCTGTATTTTGGCATTGCTGCAATTATTGCAACTGCTTTATGCTTTATCGGCAGTGTATTTACCGCCAAAATGCTTCTTTTTAATGCAAGGGATAATGACTTTCTGCTGAGCATGCCAATACCACCTGCCTATATTCTTGCAAGCAGGATATTTACTCTTCTTGTGCTTAATTATTTCTTTGAGCTGCTGGTGATGGTTCCTGCAGGTTTTGTCTATTTTGCATTTTTTCAGGCTACGCTAACAAGCGTTGTTTTTCTTATTATCGGGTTTTTGTTCCTGCCATTGATATCGTTAACGCTAAGTTGCATTTTCGGATGGATTATTCAGCTAATCGAAGCAAGAGTGCGAAACAAATCCTTAATTACCACTATAATTTCATTGGCATTTTTAGCTGTATATTTTTATTTGTACAGCAAAATGAACCGTTATTTGCAAATTTTAATTATGAATATTGTGTCAATTGGAGAGACAATTAAAAGCACCGTATTCCCGGTTTATCATTTTGGCGCTGCCATTGCGGACGGAAATCCGGTTAGTTTGTTTCTGTTTCTGATATTTGCGGTTGTGCCTTTTGCTATTGTATATATGGTGTTATCTTACAATTTTATTAAGGTGGCTACGACAAATAAGGGAACCGTAAAAATTAAATACACGGATAAGCCTCTGAAAGTAAGTAATGTAAGGACTGCATTATTGAAAAAGGAGTTAAGGCATTTTATAACAAATCCAATGTATATACTGAATGCCGCCCTGGGTGTTTTTTTCACCCTCACCGCTGCGGTAGCGCTGGTCATATATGGTGGCCTGCCTCTTTCAGTTTTTGAAAGTATGCCGGAATTTGCCCGCTTCGCAAATCCATTGGCTATTACGGCGCTTTGTTTTCTTGCAACTACAAACATAATATCCGCGCCATCAATCTCATTGGAAGGAAGAAATCTCTGGATACCTCAATCCCTCCCCATAGACGGTGTTGATGTACTTCTGGCAAAGGCAAACATGCATATTGTTGTATGCCTCCCATCTGTTTTAATAGCGGGTTTGGTAAGCATATTCGTTCTTGATATGACATTTCCTCAAATGCTGCTGATGCTGATACTTCCATCGCTTATAACAGTATTCTGCGCATTGTTTGGTGTGGTTATTAATCTTCATTTCCCAAAGTTTGACTGGGTCAATGAAGTTGTAGCTATTAAACAAGGTATGAGCACCATTATAGCTATGTTAGCGTCAATGGCGTCGGTTGCGGTACCTTTTCTGCTGTATGCCTTTCTGTTATTGCAATACATGACAGCGGAAGCTTTTATGCTTATATGCACTGTAATATTTGCGGTATTATCCCTGTGGATGTTCAGATATTTAAAAACAAAAGGGAAAGCTATTTTTGAAACGCTTGGATGAATAAAAAAGAGGGGGGAATTTCTGTGAGTAAGATGGTAACTTTAGGAAGAACAGGCATTGAAGTTAACAAAGATGGTTTTGGTGCTTTACCAATCCAAAGAATCAGCCTTAAGGAATCTACAAAAATTTTGAAAAAGGCATATAACAGCGGAATTAATTTTTTTGACACTGCACGGTTTTATACCGACAGCGAGGAAAAAATAGGGCATGCTTTAAGTGAAGTAAGAGATAAAATTTATATCGCAACGAAAACAGCAGCGCAAAACTCAGAAGATTTCCGGAATGATTTGAATATATCTCTGAAAATGCTTAAAACTGAATATATTGATATTTATCAATTCCACAATCCCGGCTTTTGTCCTAAGCCCGGGGATGGGACGGGGCTTTATGAAGCCATGCTGGAGGCTAAGGGAAAAGGGCTTATCAGGCACATTGGAATTACAAATCACCGCCTTGCTGTGGCAATGGAAGCTGCGGATTCAGGGCTTTATGAAACTGTCCAGTTTCCTTTCAGCTATCTGGCAACAAGTGAGGAAGCAAAGCTTGTCGAGCACTGCAAAAAGTTAAATATAGGCTTTATAGCTATGAAAGCCCTGGCGGGCGGCCTTATCAAAAGTTCCAGGGCTGCTTATGCATATATTTCGCAATTTGATAATGTTGTGCCGATTTGGGGAATTCAGAAAGAGGAGGAACTGGATGAAATCCTGTCCTGTATGAAAAATCCTCCGGAAATGGATGAAAGGCTTTCCGCAGCAATAGAACAGGATCGAAAGGAGCTGGGGAAGGATTTTTGCAGGGGATGCGGATATTGCCAGCCTTGTCCTGCCGGAATTGACATTCCAACCTCGGCGAGAATGTCGCTGATGATAAGAAGAGCTCCGCTCTCGGTTTACATGAATGAAGAATGGAGAGAAAAAATGAAAAAAATTGATGACTGTATTCACTGTAACCACTGCAAGGAGCATTGCCCGTATGGCCTTGACACACCAAAACTGTTGGCGGAAAATTGGGAAGATTACAAGACGTTTTTGTAATTCAACATGGAAAGGATCGGCTTGACAATGAGAAATTTTGATTTTTATTCACCGACAAGGGTTTTCTTTGGTAAAGGACGACATGAACAAATCGGCGAGATTATAAAGGAATATGGGTTCAGGAAAATATTGCTCCATTACGGCGGCGGAAGCATAAAAAGAACCGGATTGTATGATGTTGTAACAAAAGCTTTGAAAAACTCAGGCATAGACTATGTTGAACTTGGAGGAGTGAGACCCAATCCTGTATTAAGCCTTGTGAAAAAAGGAATTGAGCTTTGCAGGGAAGAAAAAATCGAGCTTGTTCTGGCAGTCGGCGGCGGAAGTGTTATCGACTCGGCAAAACTGATTGCCGTCGGCACTATGAACGATTGTGATCCCTGGCTCATAGTAACAAAGGAAGTGACTCCAAAGGCTGCATTGCCTGTCGGCACTATTCTGACACTTTCCGCCACTGGTTCTGAAACCAGTTCCTCAGCTGTTATAACCAATGAGGAATTGAAGCTGAAACGCGGATATGGTTCTGATTTCAACAGGCCATTGTTTTCCATCCTTAATCCCGAATTGACATTTACCGTTCCGCCATACCAGACTGCATGCGGGATAGTTGATATCATGATGCATACATTGGAACGTTATATGACTCAAAAAGGTGAAGTGGACATAACGGACAGAATTGCGGAGGCAGTATTGAAATCAACAATCAGGGCCGGACGTATTGTCATGGAAAATCCATATGATTACGATGCCCGGGCCACGATTATGTGGGCAGGAAGCATATCCCACAATGACCTGACCGGTGCGGGCAGGGATTATTTTATGATAACCCATCAGCTTCAGCACGAGATTAGCGGGATGTTTGAAATTGTTGCCCATGGTGCGGGGCGTGCGGTGGTATTCCCGGCCTGGCTGAAATACACATATAAACAGAACCTTTCAAGGGTCTGTCAGTATGCGGTCAGAGTGTGGAATTGTGAAATGGATTTCGAAAATCCTGAAAAAACTGCTCTTTCCGGAATTGAAGAAACAGAGAAGTATTTCAAATCACTTGGTATGCCGTTAACACTTGGAGAGCTGGGTATTGGTGAGGAAAGCATTAAGGAAATGGCCGCAAAATGTACAAACTACGGAACCAGACTTCTGCCTGGTTTTATGAGGTACGAGGAAAAGGAACTGGAGGAAATTTACCGCCTTTGCCTGTAAAACAACTTTGAAATAAAGTTATTGATATTGTGCAATAGCGGAAACAAGGCTTCATTTGCTATTCCCTGCTTCCCTTTATACATCTCTAAGCTCATTCCGCTTAAGTTTCTTTCTATTGCACAATATCTTTCAGCAGAACCTGTGAACAATAACGCTCCTCTGGTATCTGACTGTTTACAAATATAATGCCCTGTTGAGCTCTGAACCAGGTCCGTGTGTAATTTTACTGTGCCTTTTAATTGAGCTTTGGCACTATCATTGTTGCAAATTCAACATCGTGTCTGTGACCGGCATCAAAGGACGTAACAGTATCCTCAAAATGTATGTGGTTGCCATCCGGAAGATCTATATTAGGGCCTGTTCTGCCTTTAATCATATGATAGTGAGCGATGGTGAAGTCCGTATTGCTCCTGTATTCATGTATGTGTTTTCCATCGCCTGTCGGAATAGCTTCGCCGGTTACGCCGGCAAACCGATGATTATGTCTTCTGCTGCCGGAGCCAGCGAAATCTGTACTTCCTGAAAATTCATGAACATGAGTCTGGTCGCATTTGGAAGCTTTAATCATATTCATTGTAGTATACATTTTAACCCTCCCTGAATAGTATTCATTATAGATTATGTATACCAAAGCCCGATTGTGAAACAAAAATAAATATGAGGCTAACAATCGCAACAGCTTGCGCAAATGAGCCAATTGGTATAATATAGATTTAGCAGAATCATATGATGAACAGGAGAGCTTGCTTTATGGATAATAAACTGTGGTCACAGATAAAGCGCGGTCTTAAAGTTACCGGTGATTACTTTATCTCTCTGTTGATTTTTGGAGTTTTTTCATCTATCGCATTAAGCATATTTAAAGACAATATGGAAAGGGGAATCTTCGTATTTTCCATAATTCTTTTTTTAATAATGTCCTCAATGATCTATACGGGTATGATTGACACAGCAATCAGGGAAAAACGTCCTCAGTATAATATAAATCCACCGCCGTATAAAGGTTTTCTGTATGGTATCATAGGTACCATACCAATTTTCCTGATACAGCTGATTTATTATACTGTAAGAGTACCTGAGGAATTTCTTACATTAAAAAGGAGGGTTCTTCAGGCTTTTACCGGCCCTCTTTATTGGCTGGCCAGGTTTATTTCAAGGGAAGTATGGGCATACCATCTTGTGCTTCTTGTTATTCCTGTTATTGCAGGATTGGGATATTTAGCAGGTTACCATGAATTTTACATTCTCAGAAAGCTGGGAGTTTTTAAAAAAACGCAAAAAAATAGTAAGACTAAAGGAAAATAATATATTTAATTAGTATATGGCCAACCCCTCCATGAATATGTTAGTACAAAGAAAACAAAGGACGGGATGTGCCATGATTCTGCTTGTAAAAAAAAGCAATATAACCCTCATTATACTTATTTTCCTGTTGTCTATTGCCATATACAGCTTAAACCTGGGAGGGGAGGAAGCCGCAACTCCTGCTTCTTCAATAGCAAGCCTTGGGACTGTTGTTGTTGATTCCGGACACGGTGGGGAGGACCCCGGAAAGGTAAGCGGTTTTTCCGGTGTAAAAGAAAAGGATCTTAATCTGGCAATAGGGAAATTTTTGAAGCAGCAACTGGAGGCGGCGGGATACCGGGTTATCATGACCAGAGAGGAAGATAAACTCGTTTATAAGGAAGGTACAACAGAAATATTAAGCAAAAGAAAACAGGATTTGACCAGGCGAAAGGAAATTATGGACAATAGCGGGGCAGATATTGTAGTCAGCATTCATATGAATGACTTCAGCCAGAGCAAGTATTACGGAGCGCAGGTTTTTTATCCTCCCAACTCGGAAGACAGCCGAAGGCTGGCTGTTTGTGTGCAAAAAGCCTTATGTACCGATCTTGATCCGACAAATAAAAGAGAAGCCTTGTTAAAAGATGTTCCCATTATAATCCTGAAGAATGTGAAGACTCCGACAATCATTGTGGAGTGTGGATTTCTGTCAAATCAGCAGGAGGAACAAAAGCTAAGAAATGAAGATTATCAGCTGAAGATAGCCAAAACTATCAAGACCGGAATTGACAATTATTTTATGTCCGGCGATAATAAAAGTAACAGTACGCAATAAAGCATACGGTTATTACGGTGAAAGCTGTTCAAACATAGTTATTGTAATGTTTTTGTAAAGTAATTTTAAAAAATGCTCGATAAATTAAATATGGTATAAAACCTGCAGGTAACTGAATGCTTGCCGCAATATTAATGTTATTGTTATGTTTTATAAAAACCGGCTGTGGAGGTTATTCTTTAGTTTTGAGCAATTGAACAAAAATTAATTTCTTCGGCTGTGGGGTTTAATCCCCCACCGAAGAAACAGCATATGGCAGGGAAAATATACAAAGGATGAAACAGGAGTGTTGATGGGATGCATTTGTATACATATGTTTCTTTAGCGGTAGTGGTGTTGTCTACAGCCACATTATACATAATTCTGAAAAGAAATAAATCAACAGACTGCCGGTATATTATAGGGTTGGGCATAAGTGCTGTTGTTGCATTCATAACAAGTTTGCTTCTCCCTGATATAGTATCCGCTTTTACTGTTGATTTGGCGATGAAGCTTGCGTTGTCGTTCTTTATTGCACTCCTTATATATATAACACTGCTTTTTTTCTCTATGATGCTTGTATCGTATATTTTTCCTCAAAAAAAGATAGACGTGCTTAAAAAGAAGTGGGAAGAAAAAAGACTTGAAAGACAAAAATCCAAAGAATTAAAACAAAAACAAAAAGAAGAAATTGAAAATATTAAACCCGAAGCAGCAAAACCTGAAACCGAATTAAGGGCTGATGAATCTGAAACGGAAACAAGTAGAGAAGCAAAACAGCAGGAAGAACCTGCAACCAGATCAGAACCAATTCTTAAGAGCATCTTTATAAACAGATTTTCCCGACAGAAAGCAGGCGAAATATTTCGTGATCCTGTCCAGGATGATCAGAAAGAATTCTCCGAAAGCGATTCCATAAAGGATGAAATATCTGAAACCGCCGGGGGTGTGTATGAGGATCAGTTAACAGACAAAGAAACAGGTATTGATATGGATTCGGATGCGGAGCAGGAGCCTATAGAGCAGGAAGGCATTGATAAGGAAGATGTGGAGCAGAAGACTATCGGGCAGGAAAGTATCGAACAGGAAGATATAATTATAGCCCATGACGAGCTCGAAAAAACAATTGAATCAGTGCAGGAAGACAAAGATATTATAGGCGCGTCTGATGACGGAACGTTGGAAGAGACAGATTCCACAACAATAAAAACAGATGTTGAAGCGGCAGAACCTGTCAATGATTTCAAAATGGTTTATTCGGATGAGGAGTCTTTAAAACCCGCAGACACAGAACTTTCGGAACAGGAGGATATTTTTGAACAGGCGGCGTTATTATTGGAACAGGCAATTGACAGCAGTGCATACGAAGACAGAAAAAATGTTGACACACAGGATATAATTGATAAAATGGGAGTAGACGAAATTTCAAGCGATAGTGTTCCGTATTTGGATTTGAATGGCTTAAGCCTTAATGACTTAATTGACAAGGCATTTTTGTTGAAACAGGAAGGCCGGGAAAGCGAAGCGGTATCGCTGTACATGGAAGCTCTCAACAGGAACCCCGATGATGAAGCCGCGTTTTGGATTGTACTGGATATTTGTTCAATATATAAAAATTCCGGACAAACCGAGCTTGCTGAAGATATTCTTCTTACTTACATAGATGAATTTGAGCACATAATGAGTGAAGAGGTTAAGGATCAGATCCTGCAAAGCCTGTATTCATGAAGAAAGGCTTGCATAAGTAAAACTATTGTCCTACCGGATATCCGTAAGGGGGTTAACTTGTAATGAAAAAATCACAACAAATCATAGGACTGCCAATTATCAGCATTTCTGACGGCAATGAAGTGGGGAAGGTCAAAAATATTATATTAAATGCAGAAAGCGGCAAAATTGATTATTTTGTAGTGGACAGCGGTATTCAGGTTCTCAGCACCAGGGTCATTCCAACTACAAATGTCCTTGGTATTGGCGAGTATGCCATGACCATATTAAATCCTGAAGCTATCAGTGATATAAGCAGAATTCCGTCTGCCATTGATTTGCTTCAGAAAAATATTACTGTCAAAGGTACAAAGGTTCTTACCAAAAAAGGTAGCCTCATAGGAGAAACCGGTGACATATTTGTAGATGTTGACAATGGCTGTAACATTGTCGGCATTGAGTATATCGCTGATATAACCCAGAAAAAAGTCCGTATAATTCCAAGATCCAGTGTAATAACATTCGGAAAAACGCTGTTGGTTGTTGAAGATGACGTTCAATCCAGATTATTGGATGATCCGTCAGACTTATCTGAGAATGCTTCAGATTTCAACAAAGAAACCGACCGGGATTTTTCAGTAAATACAACTGATAAATACAGCGACGTTTTTTTGGATGAAGTTCCGGAGGAACCTGCGCAGAATTTGGGTGATATAACAGAAGAGCCCCAGGAAAGCGCAGCTTTTGAACAGCCTCCCGCCGAGACAAGACAAGAAGTCAGAAGTTCCGCGGCTGAGCTTTTTGAAGAAAGACAACGCCAATATTTAAGGGGCCGCAAATCCACAAAAAACATAGTCGACAGTAATGGAGTAGTTTTGATTAAAGCAGGTGAGGTAATAACAGATCAGGTTATAGATAGAGCAAAAAGCATTGGGAAGCTTGTTGAGCTTGTTATGAATAACGAGGCATAGTTAATCCTGTTGTTCCGGTGCCCGTTAAATTTTCAGCAGACAAAAATTCCGAATCAGGGTTTAACACATTTTGTATGTCTCCCGGAAAGCTGCAATGTGACTTTGAAAATAAAGTGACTCATTTATGACAAGGTACCGGGCCGGGAATTATCCTGGCCCGGTTTGTTAAAATAAGTACTATAAGACTATTTTTTGCGGTCGGTTACCCTCACTTATGGACACCGCGAAATGCTAATAGCTGTGTAAAAGCTTTTTAACAGTATGTTTAGCAGCAACA
The DNA here is from genome assembly GCA_012727625.1 of Clostridiaceae bacterium. Classification (GTDB taxonomy): domain Bacteria; phylum Bacillota; class Clostridia; order DSM-8532; family DSM-8532; genus JAAYGP01. The sequence goes on along the minus strand of JAAYGP010000231.1, from coordinate 3,102 downwards.
ATATTGGAGTTGATAGGTTTGTTTCGATCCAAAGGATATAGATTCTGGTTTTTTATATTTTCGGTGCAAATTTTAATTGCCTGTGCCATACCCACAGGAATTTTTTTAATGCTTCCGGCGGATAATGAAACCATCAGTCTTGAGGTTTCAGGTTGCCAGCTTTCTGAACTGACACCGGCTGAAGCGGAACAAACCTTAAAATCCTATTACAAAAACATTATTGATAACAGAGAGGTTATTCTTGTTGCGGACGGGAAGAGGTATGCAATTCCATATAATTCGTTTGAGTTGCGGATTGATGCGTCAAAGGTTTACAATATGCTGCATAAAGGCCGGTACGATAACAGGTTTTTTCAGTTAATCGGCAAATCTGATCAGGAATTTGCCTTAAAACCTGATGTTTCTCTTAATTTGGCAAAGCTTAAAGACTCATTGAAGGAATATGGGGATATTTTCCATAAGGATGCTGTTGATGCAAAACTTATACTGGAACAGGGCAGTGTTAAAACGATTCCTGAAATTGACGGGCTTGAGTTTGATGTTGAAAAGGCAGCATACTATATAAAAAACAGTCTGGAGTCTGATCCGTCAAAAGAAATAGTTATTTCAAAAGATGCGGCAGCGGATGTATTTAATGTGCTGAAGCCGGATAATACCGCCGATGAACTAAGCAGGCTGACTCAGGTTTATGGTATGGTACAGGGGGAACTTGAGTCTGATTTGAAAGCTCAGTTTCAAAACATTATAAGCGGCATAAGGGATTTTCATATAAAACCCGGAGAGGAATTCTCCTACAGGGAAAGAGTTCTTTCAGTCATTGACAAGTCAGCCATTGACGAGGATTCCTTACATACAATTATTGCGTCAGCAATACACAGGGCTGTGCTTCCGGTTGCTGATATCAGGATAACATTCAGAAAAGCTTCAAAACAGCCTGTTTCAGGAATAGAACCGGGCTTTGAGGTTAATTTTGACGAGGATGGCGATTTAAGATTTTTGAATGCTTCTGATTCAGATTTAACCCTTGTTTTCAATGTGGAAGAATCGGGGAAATGGACAATTGCTCTTTTTGGAGAGCCAGGCCTGGTATATGGCAATATAATTACAGAAAAGACCAGGATTGAACCTCCTGTCATATATTCCCAGGACAGCAGGCTTCCCGAAAAAACACAGGAGGTTATTGAGCCAGGCAGGGAGGGTATGAAAGTTAAGGTAATAAGGGTCATACAGGGCGAATTGCATGAACTTTATGAAGATATATATCAACCTGTTTATAAGATAGTCGCCATAGGGACCGGCGTAAAAAAAGAGGAAATCAGCAGAAAATAATAACAGTGTCCGGATATATTATTTTGCAAAGTTATGTTTACCAATAGTCAGTAGTATGGGCCTGGTCCATATCCACTTACTTGTTGCGGTATTGGGGTTATAATAGTAAATACAGCCATAGGTAGGATCCCAGCCGTTTAAGGCATCTCTTGCGGCCTTGTATGATTGTGATGTAGGCTCCAGATTAATCTGCCCGTCACTTACAGCATCAAAAGCACCGGGCTGGTAAATCACCCCGGCTATTGTATTGGGAAATCTGCTGTCGGCAACCCTGTTCAGCACCACCGCAGCAACAGCCACCTGGCCGATATATGGTTCTCCCCTGGCTTCACCATGAACAAGATGAGCCAAAAGGTTCAGATCCTTGTTGCTCGACTGCGGCTTGACACCCGTTGGAAGCCCCAATGCGGACAGTGTTTCCGGGCCTACCACCCCGTCCACCTTAAGGCCGTTTTTATACTGGAAATACCGGACGGCTTTATAGGTCTGATACCCATAAATACCATCAATGTTTCCTTTATAATAACCCCATTGTTTCAATTTTTTCTGGATGTTTACAACCTCATCACCTCTTGAACCGTAGTAAGACAATACTACATGGCTGTAGCCGGCAAAGTCACGGAACCCGTCAGACAATACGGGTATTAACAGAGAAACCGCAATAGCAATGGCTATAATTATTCTCAGAGCTTTTTTCTTCAGCATATTCTCCTCCGTTTTGGTATTTTACATTGAAATTTTGTGCATATGATTTAAAAAGTATTCTGATTTTATCTATGAAATGAATGGAAAAAACATAAAAATGATATCTTCAGACATCGGCTGAAGATATCATTACATAGCATTCCTCAGAAAAATACGCTAAAAAGACGTAAAAAGGTGCATGTCAAAGCCGGCCAGAAAAATGAAGACCAGTAATACCAGCAGAAAATTATCGCAGTCATCGTCTGTAGCAATGAGAATAATCAAACCAAGCAATAAAACATCATCAAGCTTGATTTGCCTGAACAGTCTTTTGATGTCAGGAAAACCACCTGAAAAGTAAGGCGACACATTCTGTGATCTGTTATAACGGTCTTTCTCGGTGGGCAATGGAATATTTGAAAGTTCATTTTTATTTATATCCGACATTTTATATCAACCTCCCACCGTTATTCGTCAAAGCTCTTAGCATTTCCGCAATTTTAAGAATATTGATGCAGGTATTGCATCGCTCTTTTCTGGCAGGGCTTAAAAAAGGATGTACGGATCTGAGAAGGTTAATCCTCGAATCCTGTATATTATTGATTTTACTGAGCATGTTTTGTATATTATAAATCCAGTCCGATTCCTGCTGCGATGACGTACCAAAAGAATCCTGATAAGAATGCTCAGGATCGTTCTGCCCGGTATTTTGTACACTTAAGTCCGTATGCTCGGGTTCCCCGGAAGAGTTAAAGGAATTGAATAGCTGCCGTATTCCCTCCTGCGCTTCACGGCTGCCTAACATATTGGAAATCTGGCGTATTTTATCTTCCATTCCCTGTCCCATGTGTGTTCAACCCCCTAATAGAAAGTTCAATCTATTTTATGCGTTTATTCAGCGAAGCATGTTACGAATTTTGCGTATTAGTATCTCACCATCGCTGCCGAGAACCTGACGGAATTTTTGTATGTCCGACTCAGAAACCCTGTTTCTGTATTCCGAAATGTCAATTCCAAGTTCACGCAACCGTTTTTTGTCGTATTCATCCATCTTCTGCATCACTTCATTAATATCAACATTCTGTAATC
>JAAYGP010000230.1 GCA_012727625.1 Clostridiaceae bacterium | reverse complement strand
TTACTCGCCCGTCCGCCACTCTCACCATGCTCAACTCCCAACAATTGGAGCGCCTCAGTTAGCAACTCTCCTCTTCGCTAACCCGTTCTACGGCACCTCTGCCTTTCCCCCAATCGCTCGGTGTTGAGCATGGATCCCGTTCGACTTGCATGTGTTAAGCACGCCGCCAGCGTTCGTCCTGAGCCAGGATCAAACCCTCAAATTAAACTTTATTTATACCATGTAACTCTATTCAGACTTACACGGTAACTTTACAAATTTGATGGTTGACTCTGAGCTTACTTTGTACTCAAAGCTTGAGATATTTGCTCACGCAAATATCTGAATTAACGGATTTGTCATTCCATTTCACTGTTCAATTTTCAATGTCCTGCGATGGCCTCCGCCATCAGCTTCCGCCTTGTCCCAAACCACGCTCGTTGCGTGTCTTCAGGGCAATTACAAGCGACAGCTTATATATCTTACCACGCCATTTTGCGTTTGTCAAGCGTCTGTTTTGAATTTATCTGCTGACAATTTCTGCTTATTTTATTGTTATGAATCCATTTATCCTTTTTGCCTGACAAAGCAATGTGTCAGCGGCTTTTACATACTAACACAGAACAAATATCTTTGTCAATATCAAATTTTAAACCGCCGCACGCCCATATAATATGTACTGTTCACACCCTGACCTGATTCAGGTTCTGCCAAAGCTTCCCGGATATTAAGCAATGACGGTTGCTGTTCACACTATTCTGTTTTTAGGATCTCATATATGATACCGCGTATATTTCTGTTCTCCGTACATTCCACAATGATGGAGGATGTTTCGTAATCTTCGCTGAGAACCCTCCGTCCAAGATTTATATATTCCAGTATCTTTGACCATTCATTAACACTGGTCTTTACATTCTTCGCAATTACATCCGCAAGTTCTCCCGCCCTGCTGAGGTTTGAAAGGTTAACATGCTGCTCAAAGAATGCTTTCAGAAACTTGTTCTGATTTTGCTGCCTGAAATAAACTGAATAGGTTTTAAACTCTCCTTCAGGGGTATAACCCTGCCTGAACCGGACAAAACCCTCCGCCTGTTCTCCGTTTAACAGCTGTGGTCCGGGCTCTAAATGAATATATAAATTCTGGAACGGATCCTCATAGTGCATATATATTGGTACATCAATATAAACACCGCCAAACAAATCAACAATTTCACGGAAACCGTCCGTTTGGATTATAACGTAATCATCTATCTTAATATCAAAGATTTCTTCCAACAAATCAGCCCAAAAATTCATATAAGTAACCTTTCCGAACTTCCCGCCCGCGTCATACTTATATTTCAGACTGCTCCCTATTGTATGCGCGGCATTGAGCTTTTGAATACTGTTGTCGGCAGCATGTACAGGCTCAGCTTCCTTAAACTGCTCCAGAATTTTGTCATTATAGTCTATATAAATATCCCTTGGGAAATTTATCAACTTCATTGTCTTTGTTTTTTCATCAATACTTAAAACCATGACAGTATCATATGCACCGTAAACTGCATCCTTACCGACAAGAAGAATGTTCTTGCTGCCCTCTTCCACCAGAGGCTTGTAATATTTTTGCCTGTTTGTAAGGCCTTCAGGTTCCTCAATTTCCACAGGATCGTTATTTTCATTGTTTTCACTATCAACAGGAGATGTTATCCGTGGTGTTGGTGTCACTGTAACAACAGGAACCGATTCGTTCGGATCATTATGAGGCTCTTTGCCTCTCGAGGGTTTTACAACAAATAATAGTATAACAACAACCAAAGCAACGGCTGAGATGACCATAAGCAATAATGCAATCTTTGTTTTTTTCTGTATTTCCATGTTTACCTACCTCACTGCACCACAATTAAAGTTTTAAATGAATCGGCAAGGGTTTATTCAAACGTAAATCATTCGGCAATTCAAATTAGCAACATAAATACACTATACAGTGTGGAACCCAACCGAATGAAAACTGAAATTCCTTTCATTCGGTTGAGCCTTTAAAATTAAATCAAATTCTGGATTTAATAAAATCTATTCTCTTTATAAAAGGATTTATTCGCAAAACTCTT
>JAAYGP010000229.1 GCA_012727625.1 Clostridiaceae bacterium | reverse complement strand
TCGGCTTTAGTTACCATTTCGGCAGCGTCAAGTTTTGTTATCATACCGCCTGTTCCCCGTTTTGTTCCGTTGCCATGGGCGAAATGGCGTATTTCGTCCTTAATTTCAGTAACAGTGTCAATCAGCTTGCATTCCGGGCATTCTCTCGGGTTTGCGTCATAGAATCCGTCTATATCGGAAAGTATAATAAGAAGATCCGCATAGACCATCCTTGCAACCACGGCTGAAAGAGTATCATTGTCACCGAAATGATCCAGGGACTTTATCTCATCAGTGGATACAGTATCGTTTTCATTGACAATCGGCAGAATATGTCTTTTTAATAGGTGTTCAAAAGTATTGTCAATATTCTGACGCTTTACTTCATTGTCAACATCATTTCTTGTTAACAGGATTTGGGCAACCGTCTGATTGTATGCTGAAAACAATCTGCTGTATATATTCATGAGTTCACATTGTCCGACAGCGGCAAGTGCTTGTTTGGCTCCCATAACATTTGGCCTTTCGGTAAGGTTGAGCTTTCCCATTCCCACCCCTATTGCGCCGGAGGAAACCAGAATTATTTCATTTCCGCGGTTAATCAATTCAGAAATCACCATAGCCAGCCTGTCCATCCGGGCAAGATTCATTCTGCCCGTACTATGAGTAAGGGTTGATGTTCCTACCTTTATAACGATCCGGTGAGCTTTTTTAAGTTCGTTTCTGTATTGCAGCGACATAAGAAACACATCCTTGAAAATTCCTTATTTCATAATATCTTTCCGGCAAATCCGGAAAAAATATAATTATAGGCTTTTGTTCAAGCCTGCATACAAAAAAACTGATCATATTGTACCACAGAGCAATAAAAATGCCATAGTTTTTTACTCAAAACTTAAAAAAGATTGTCATATTTGCAGCTTTATTGCGTTGTGGTATAATCATTCCTGGGTTACATGAAAAGAAGGTAGGACAGATGATAACGGAATATATAAGGATTACAGACTCGAATATGGAGCAGCTTGACAGAGCTGCAAAAGCACTGAAAAACGGGCAGCTGGTGGCCTTTCCCACGGAGACCGTATATGGGCTTGGCGCGGACGCATTAAACCCCGAAGCTGTTTTATCTATATTTGCGGCTAAGGGACGTCCCTGCGACAATCCTTTGATTATTCATATAGCTGAAGCAGAGATGCTTGAAGTTCTTGCAGCGGATATAAGGCCGGAAGCAAAAAAGCTGGCACAGGCTTTTTGGCCCGGCCCTTTGACAATGGTTTTAAAAAAAGCGCCGATCGTGCCTCCCGAAACAACTAGTGGTCTTGATACGGTTGCAGTCAGGATACCTGATAACGAAATTGCTCTTGAGTTAATCCGAAGATCAGGCGTTCCCGTAGCCGCACCAAGCGCAAATCTATCCGGGAAACCAAGTCCCACACTTGCAAAGCATGTCCTTGATGATTTAAACGGCAGGATCCCGTTTATTATAGACGGGGGAGCCTGCAGAGTGGGCGTTGAATCCACTGTTCTTGATATGACTACCAAAGTGCCGGTTATATTAAGACCGGGAGGGGTAACACCATCCATGATTGAAAGTGTTATTGGAAAAGTTGTTCTGGATAAATCTCTGTTTAATGCGCAAACAGTGGACAAACCAAAATCCCCCGGGTTGAAATACACCCATTACAAGCCTGAAGGGGAGGTTATTGTGGTCTCCGGTGAAAGGTCCGATGTGGTTGAATGGATTAATAAAAATGTTGTCCGTGACAGGGAAGAAGGGCTTAAAACAGCAGTCATAGCAGCTTATGAGAATACACCGTCATATAATGTTAATAACATCATACCATATGGCAGCATCAAGGCACCGGAAGATATGGCAGCAAACATATTCAGAATTTTCAGGGATTGTGATGATGCCGGTATTGAGAAAATTTATGTGGAGGCAATTCCCTGGACAGGAATAGGAATTGCGGTAATGAACAGGATTGAAAAGGCTGCCGGAGGAAAAGTAATACAATTGTAGCGGAGGGAGATATGATAAAGAAAGTTCTTTTTGTTTGTACCGGCAATACGTGCAGAAGTCCTATGGCTGAAGCGATATTCAAAAGAATGCTCAAGGAGAGGAATCTGGATGACAGGTACAGCTGCTCCTCTGCGGGAGTGTATGCCTTTGAGGGGGATTGTGCTTCCCCGGAGGCAATTTCTGTGGCAATGCAGAACGGCCTGGATCTTAAAAATCATTATGCCAGGGTTTTAAATTTTGATATGGTAAAGGATGCATACATTATTTTTACAATGACAAGGGATCATAAGCGTAAGGTGTTGGATGTGTACCCGGAAAGTCAGGATAAGATTTTTACGCTGAAGGAATTTGATGAATACGATGCCTGTGACCGGGATATAATTGATCCTTTCGGAAAGGATGAAAAAGCCTATTTGGACTGCATCCGGGAGATTGAAACAGTGCTTTCAAAAATATTGGATAGGCTTTGACAACGGGACTGAAATCTTATAGAATTACTATGAGTCAGATTAAATCAACAAAGTTTTTTACAGCTTGGTGAGTTCAGGAGGCTTATATGATAGCAATCGGAAGCGATCATGGCGGGTTTGGCTTAAAAGAGGAAATAAAGAAATATTTTGAAAAGGAACAAATTAAGTATAAAGACTTTGGTACCTTTTGTGAAGATCCCACGGATTATTCGGATATAGCGGCAGAGGTTTCAAAGGCAGTGGCAGAAGGCGGTTTTGGCAAAGGCATAATTATCTGCGGAACAGGTATTGGTGTCTCCATTGCGGCGAATAAAATCCCCGGAATAAGGGCCGCTCTGTGTACGGATCCTTATATGGCCCGCATGGCAAGGGAGCATAATGACGCCAACATACTTACTCTTGGCGGACGTGTTGTGGGCATCGGATTGGCTCTGGACATTGTGCAAGCGTTTATTGACAGCCCGTTTTCAAATGAAAAGCGCCATGAGAACCGTATCAATAAAATCAAGGCAATTGAAGATAATTATATAAAAAATAATTTTACGGAATGTTAATCTGGAACATTCCTTTTTTAAATATTTATTAAATTATCACAGATAAATATATTAATCAGGTATTGTATGGTAAAATAATAAAAAAGAAAAGATTGTTATTAAAAAAGTCCTATAATCTATAATACACGGGAGGCAGGCTCTACTATGCAAAATGTTTTTATTTTTGATCATCCTTTAATACAACACAAGATTTCACTGTTAAGAGATAAGAATACCAGTTCAAAGGAGTTCAGGGAAATGGTATCTGAAATATCTGTTCTTATGGGATATGAAGTTACAAGAGACATTCCCCTTAAGGAAGTTGAACTGGAAACTCCTGTGGGTGGTGCGAGAACAAAGATTATATCTGGCATGAAGCTGGCAGTTGTCCCGATTTTAAGGGCGGGCCTTGGAATGGCCGATGGTTTTCTGCAACTCGTTCCAATGGCGAGGGTTGGACATATCGGGATATACAGGGACCATGAAACTTTAGAGCCTGTTGAGTACTATTGCAAGCTTCCGTCAGATATAGATGAAAGAGATGTTGTGCTTGTTGATCCAATGCTTGCAACCGGTGGTTCTGCTTGTGACGCGGTAAAATTTATTAAAAACCGGAATGTTAAAAATATTAAATTCATGTGTCTTATAGCCTCAAAAACCGGAATTGAACGGCTTCACAGGGAGCATCCCGATGTTTCAATATATTGCGCGGCTGTTGATGAAAAGCTTAACGAATACGGTTACATTGTACCGGGTCTTGGTGATGCAGGAGACAGGCTCTTTGGCACGAAGTAACGGTAAAGTAGTGGAATGGAAAGGAGAGTGTTTCTGTGAGGCCATCCTGGGATGAATATTTTATGGATATCGTGGAGCTGGTTAAAAAACGTTCCACTTGCTTAAGACGCCAGGTTGGGGCACTGATTGTAAAGGATAAGCGTATATTGGCAACAGGATATAACGGCGCGCCCACAAGGTGCAAGCATTGTGCTGAAATCGGATGCTTAAGGGATGAGCTTAAGATTCCGTCCGGGCAGAGGCATGAAGTATGCCGGGCAGCCCATGCTGAACAGAATGCCATAGTTCAGGCAGCTTATTCAGGCACCTGTGTTAAAGGCGGCATTATGTATGTTACAACACAACCTTGTGTATTGTGTGCCAAGCTTATAATAAACGCGGGAATTATTAAAGTTGTTTTTAAGGGAGACTATCCTGATCCTCTGGCCATGGAGCTTTTACAGGAAGCCGGGGTCAGGGTTGTAAAATATGAGGGGAATGCCGAAAACCGCCCGATTGTACATAAAGAATATTAATTGGAACGACGATAGTAGTTATGTGCGCCGGTATTGCAATGCAGATTATGTTACCCGGCCGGTTATATTGCCTGTAATTATGGTTACAATAAAACTTGTATCATAAAGATCTGTTCCAGGACATAGGCAATAATAAACGAAAATGCGTTTATATGCGGAAAACCAGGGCAAGGGCATAACCAAACAGTTTTGTTTCCTTGTAAATTGATTTATACGAGGTGCTATAGGAGATGTTAATTGAATATATAATACCGTTTGCAGTTGCATTGATTGTGTCTTTTTTCTCAAGTCCCATAGCCAAAAAAATTGCGGTACGGTTAAATGCCATAGATGTACCGAAAGATGAACGCAGGATGCACAAAAGACCTGTTGCATTAATGGGCGGAGTGGCAGTGATTATAGGTTTTGCTGTTTCACTTCTGTATACCTTTCTTGTTTACAGACCTGACAATACAGAAGGCTGGTTTTCAGGTCTTTCGACCATGAAAACCGCAGGTTTTATAGCAGGATTGGTTATTGTAATTGTTATGGGCATTATAGATGACATACGCCCCTTATCAGCCAAAGTTAAGTTTCCAATCCAGTTGATTGCAGCGGCCATAGTGGTTTTAAGCGGTACCAAAATAAAGTTTATAACGGTATCCATAAGAGATATAAGATATGTGCCGGTAGGCGAGACATTGTCAATAATCCTTTCAATTATCTGGATAGCCGGATTAACCAACGCCATAAATCTTATTGACGGTCTGGACGGGCTGGCTGCGGGTGTTTCCGGAATAGCAGCTCTTTCACTGTTCGTTGTGTCTGTTATGATGACACCGGATATTCATATTGTATTTGCGGTTTTGTATGTTGCACTGGCAGGAGCCATTATGGGTTTTTTACCGTATAACTTCAATCCGGCAAAAATCTTTTTAGGTTCCACGGGGGCCTATTTCCTCGGTTTTGTTTTTGCCGTCATATCCATTGAGGGCGCAACAAAGGCATATACAGCCCTGACAATGATTGTTTCGCTGGTTGCCTTAGGCTTCCCGATTTTTGACACACTTTTTGCCATAATCCGGCGTGTCCTGAAAAGAAAGCCCATCGGAGAGGGCGACAGGGAACACATTCACCATCGTTTGATTGATATGGGTATTTCACCTAAGTTTTCAGTTATAATTTTATATGTGGTAAGCGGCGCTCTGGGCCTTATATCCATTCTTCTTGCCAACAAGGGTCTTTTACCCGCAATTATTCTCGTTGTTATCGTTTCCGTTTTCGTAGTGGCCGGAGCCAGATACCTTACAGAGATTATCGGAAGCAAGCAGCAGGAGATTGAAACAGGTGAATCCGGTAAAGACGGCAGTGAGCATAAGGAAAAACCGGAAAAAGTAATTGTAAGATAAAAAGCTGTCCGGGATGCAATCATACCGAAGGAGTGTCTTACCTGATGTGACTTGAAAGATGTGTCCTGCCACATATGTCCGTTTTTTGTTCCCTCATTGCTTATATTACTTATATGTCGTTATATAACGTATCTTCTGTTTGCCATTAAAGCGGTTGGATTTTAAATAAACAAAACTGATAATAAGCTTATTGAAACGGAGTTTTTAAGATGAATAAAAAACCTGTAGTACTATCTGTTTTTGGAACAAGGCCTGATGCCATAAAAATGGCGCCATTGGTTAAAACCATAGAAAAGTCGGATGATTTTATATCAAAAGTCTGCGTTACCGCACAACATCGGCAGATGCTTGATCAGGTTCTTAAAATTTTCAGTATAAACCCTGATTACGATTTGGATATAATGAAAGACAGACAAACTCTCGGAAGAGTTACAAAAACGGCTTTGGAGGGTCTGGAAGATGTTTTGGGCAAGTTGAAACCGGATATTGTCCTGGTGCATGGAGACACTACAACTGCCTTTGTTGCGTCCCTTGCCGCTTTTTATGCAAAAATACCGGTCGGTCATGTGGAAGCAGGGCTCAGGACATATGACAAGTACTTTCCCTTTCCTGAGGAAATGAACCGCAAGCTCGCAGGGTGTATTGCCGACCTGCATTTTGCGCCGACCGTAACAAACTATAACAACCTGGTTAAGGAAGGAGTAAATCCCGAATCAATATATATAACGGGGAACACGGTTATTGATGCTCTTAAAGTGTTGGTATCAAAGGATTACAACTTTGAAAACGATTTATTGAATAATTTTGACTTTACATTAAAACGAGTAATTGCGGTAACGGCACACCGGCGTGAAAATCTTGGAAAACCCCTTGAAAACATATGCCTCGCGCTAAAGGAAATCGTACAAAAATATCCCGATGTTGAGATCATCTACCCTGTGCATTTAAATCCTCCGGTACAGGAGACAGTGAGGAAGATCCTGGGAAATGTCCCGAAAGTCCATTTGCTTGATCCCATCCAGGTAAGAGATATGCATAATCTTATGTCCCGGTCATACCTCGTTTTGACTGATTCCGGAGGGCTTCAGGAGGAAGCTCCGTCACTGGGCATACCCGTTCTGGTTCTTCGTAATGAGACAGAGCGTCCGGAGGCTGTTAAGGCAGGTACCGTAAAAGTTGCAGGGACAGATACTCAAAAAATAGTAAAAGAAACAGAGCTGCTCCTGAATGACAAAGCGGAGTATCGCAGGATGGCACATAGCGTTAATCCATATGGTGACGGCCATGCTTCAGAAAGAATTCTTCAGGCGATTAGGCACTGGTTCGGTATTATTGATAAAAAACCTCAGCCTTTTGGTGTATAGCGGCATCAATACTTTCCCGGTCTGGATTTCAGTTATGCCCGAAGCTGAAGTTTCGGTCATATGACTACATTAAACCAAGGCTTTAACTTTCCGTTATTGTTCACACCCTGATTCAGTAACTTACAGGTAAGATATTGTGCAATAGCGGAAACAAGAGCTTCATTTGCAAGAGCTGGCAAGTTAAAGCTCAGGCACGCCCGAAACTCGCAAAAATGCATATGGGAATAATAATGTATGTTGCATTTTTACTCAAACAGTCGGCTTGCTATTCCTCGCTTCTCTTTATTCATCTCTAAGCTTCATTCCGCTAAAGTTTTCTCCTGTTGCACAATATTTTTATACAGAACCTGTAAACAGTAACCGTCATTGCTCAATATCCGGGCAACTTTGGCAGAACCTGAATCAGGCCAGGGT
>JAAYGP010000228.1 GCA_012727625.1 Clostridiaceae bacterium | reverse complement strand
GTGTATATCCGATCCCGGCCATCCGCTTTCGGGCTTTCGCGAAGCTCTCTTAAAAGAGTGGACATCCTGTTTTTTATCTCCGCCTTATTACCGAATATACCATAATCAATTGCCCATAAGCAAAAAGATGTATCCGCGTTTCCGCTGTTTTTTACATGAGGTGAAGTGGTTCCTCCCGCAAATATCGAAGTAAACAGCTCTACAATTATTCCAAGGCCATATCCCTTATGGGATCCTGTGCTTGTGTCCCAGCCTCCCAACGGGAATATACCGCCGCCAAGTTTTCCTATAATATTTTTCAAAACACGTTCGGCATCAGTACAGTCCATACCGTTTTCATCGGCCACCCAGCCCTGTGGCAGCGGCTTACCCTGCTTTTTGTACACTTCAAGCTTGCCGCGTGTTATTACCGTGGTTGCCGAATCATACCAGAAATCAACCGGATCTGCCGGCATGCAGACCGCAATCGGGCTTGTGCCCAGCATTGCTTTCTTTCCGTAAGTCGGAATGGCAATTGCTTCTGTGTTTGTCATTGAAATTCCAAGCAAATCCTCTTTGGCTGCCATTAATGTATAATATCCGGCAATTCCGTAATGATTGGAACCCCTTACGCAAACAGCACCAACTCCGTGTTTCTTTGCCATGTCAATTGCCATGTTCATTCCCTTTTTTGCTACAACCTGGCCCATTGACTTCGGAGCATCCAGAACAACAGAAATAGGGCTTTGAAATAAAACCTCAGGCTCAACATTCGGAATAATGGAACCTTCCTCAATCGCCAGATAATACCTTATCAGGCGCTGAATGCCATGAGACTCAATCCCGAACAAATCAGCCGTAATAAGCACATCCACTATATCGGCGCTGTCCTGTTCCGAAAAGCCGATGTTGCGGAAAATATCCTCGCAATATTTTCTTGTTGTATTTACGTAAATGTTAACATAACCCATAATATATCCATTCTCCTTTTCATATTATTTTTCCAAAACAAGTGAAAAATAATTCTCCCCCGCCTGTATTTTTACTGCATCAAATAATTCAGTTCAAAGATGGGGGACTTTTGATTCAATTATGATAAACAAATTGTTAAAAACCTAAAAAATTCTGCATTTAAAATGAAACAACTATCCGCATTTCGAATAACCACAGCTTCGGCACATTTTGCAGCCGCCTTCATGCTCCAGAAACTCCCCGCAATCGGGACAGCAATTATCACCATGATAGTTGCGCTTGCTCTGAATTCCGTTTCCACCAAGACTTTCAACAAACCTGGCTGTGGGTCTTTGAATTATTCCGCCCTTTGGCTCAGGTTCAACCTCCTTCAGGGTTTCTTTTTTATTGCCGTTTCCGTTTTGGTGATTCATGACCTTTTCTATACGCTGTCCGATGGCATCGGGGCATGACTGTACTTTCATATCTCTCTGCCTTATTGTTGACGGACAGCGTATGCCTTTTAACTGTTCTATAATTGATTCGGCATCCATACCAGAGCGAAGTGCTATTGAAACCAACCGGCTGGTAGCTTCCGACTGGGACGGACATCCTCCTGCCCGGCCGGTGTTTGTGAAGACTTCGCAAATGCCCTGTTCGTCATAATTCACAGTAATATAAAGATTTCCGCATCCAGTTCTTACTTTCTCCGTAAAACCATTTGTTATATCAGGTCTTGGCCTGGTCGTTATTTTAAATTTTCCGCCGCTTTCAGCCGCATTCTCTTTGGTATTTACCTTGCCGATATTTAAGACCTGCATTTCACGGCTGCCGTCCCGGTATATCGTAACACCTTTACACCCTGTTTTATATGCCTGAATAAATACCTCCCGAACATCATCGACAGTTGCGTCATTGCGCAAATTCACTGTTTTAGATACGGCATTATCAGTGTGCTTCTGAAAGGCTGCCTGCATTTTAACATGCCACCCGGGTGAAATGTCATGGGCCGTTACAAAGAACCTCCTGACATCTTCGGGTACTTCTTCCAGGCCGTGAAGCCCACCTCTTTTAGCGATTTTTTTCATTAATTCATCAGAATAGAAACCTCTTTTTTTGGCTACCTCCTTGAATATTGCATTTGTTTCCACAAGCTCATCATTATCCATAACATTTTTGATGTACGATATGGCGAAAAGAGGCTCTATACCGCTTGAAACACCCGCAATTATGCTGAGAGTGCCCGTTGGCGCGATTGTTGTTACAGTGGCGTTTCTGATTTTTATGTTTTGACTTTTATAAATACTTTTATCGTAATATGGAAATGTTCCTTTCAACCTGGCCAGTTCCATTGATTTTTCGCGGGCCTCCCTGCGGATGAAACCCATAATTTCTTCGGCAAGGTTAATTGCCTCGTCGGAGTCATAAGGAATTCCAAGCTTTAAGAGCATGTCAGCCCAACCCATCACGCCAAGGCCGATTTTTCTGGTGCCACGGGTCATTTCATCAATTTCTTTAAGAGGATATTTGTTCACATCTATTACATTATCCAGAAAATGGACTGATTCGTGGACAATTTCCTTTAACTTTTCATAATCCACCACAGGGCCGTCTTCTGTTTCCTGAATCATAAGGCTTAAATTTATCGAGCCCAGGTTACATGCTTCATACGGGAGTAATGGCTGCTCCCCGCAGGGATTAGTGCTTTCTATTTCTCCAAGTTCAGGAGTAACATTATCCTTGTTGAGCCTGTCCAAAAAAATAATACCCGGCTCACCGTTTTTCCACGCCATTTCAACCATTAAATCAAATACTTCCCGGGCATTAAGGCTTCCGCTTTTTGTCTTTGTCTTCGGCTCAATCAAATCGTAGTCTTTTCCAAGCTCAACCGCTTCCATAAATTCTTCTGTTATTCCCACACTGATGTTAAAATTGGTAATATTGGCGTTATTCTGTTTGCAGGTTATAAACTCAATAATATCAGGGTGGTCGACTCTTAAGATGCCCATGTTTGCGCCCCGTCTTGTGCCTCCCTGCTTAACCGCCTCGGTTGCAGAGTTGAAAACCCTCATAAAGCTGACAGGTCCGCTGGCAACTCCCCCTGTGGAGTTTACCGAAGAACCCTTGGAGCGAAGTCTTGAAAAACTGAAGCCTGTCCCGCCGCCGCTTTTGTGTATCAGAGCAGCGTTTTTCACGCTGTCAAAAATGGCCTCCCTGCTGTCATCAATAGGTAAGACAAAACATGCGCTAAGCTGGCCCAGCGGTCTTCCCGCATTCATGAGCGTAGGTGAGTTTGGTAAAAAATAAAGATTGGTCATTAAATTGAAAAACCGTTCTTCAATGGCTGATAATTCTTTTTCATCAACATAATCCTTATCTGCCATTGCAACGGTTTGTGCAACACGTCTGAACATCAGCTCCGGAGTCTCAATTAAATTGCCGTTTTCATCCTTGGCTAAATATCTTCTCTCTAGTACTTTCACGGCGTTCTCGGAAATTTTCATAAGTATACCCCCATAGTTTATTGTTTTGTAAAAAATAACAGAACCTACATGTTGTATTGAAAAAAATAACGGCACCTACATATTGTATTTATATCTTATCGAGAAATACTATATTTGTAAAGCGATCATTTTCTTTTTATAAAGCTGTTTCCCAATTTACGCAGGAAAAAACCACGTTCCATATGCGAATTATTATGCGGGTATATTCCTAAATGAGCCTCGCGGGCAGTTTCCACAGAGTAAAATATCCTGGGGTTTCCTTCCGTAATGATTGATATAAAGCTATCCAGATCTTTCCTTTTAATAACAGAATATAGAATAGTTACATCCCTTGTTGAACCTTTTGCCTGGATTGATGTAACGCCATAACCGGCTTTTATAATTTTGTTTTTTATATCTTCTTCACTTTCTATAACAAAAAGGCGCACAACCAATAGACCTATGGCAAGCTTATCTTCCGCTTTAATTCCCAGGTAATTGCCCAAAGCAAATCCAAAGGCATATGCAAAATAATTTATAGGGTTGTTCACATTGTTCATTATCTGGCTTATGACAACTATCCAGATAAGAACTTCAAAAAAGCCCAGTATGGGTGCAAGAATACGGTTTCCCCGTGATACAAATATAATTCTTAATGTTCCAAGCGTAACGTCCAAAACACGGGCAAGTACAATAATAAGCGGAAGAACAACCCATGAAAAAAGACCGGTTTCCAAAAACTCCTGCATGATAAAAAACCTCCTGAAATTAACAAAACTCAAAAAACAGATCCGTCACCAAAAAGAGAAGCAAACTGTTATTTACTTATTCTCCAACCATAAAGGGCAGGACACGGTTAATTGACTTTTTTTCCATTTCAGCTTTTATCAAGGATGAGTCCTCAAGGTATTCCACTTCCTTAACAATTCCATTTTCATATATATAGGGAAGCACCCACCCCTCTGTAAATGGTACCTTCAATTTTATCTTCTTTGTTTCAGGTTCGAGCGCGTTTCTAATCATTGACTTAAGCTGATCAATCCCGTCTCCTGTCAACGCGGATATAAGAATTTCATCCCTTGAATCGTTTATATACCTGGTTCGGAAATCAGAGTCAACCTTATCCTATTTGTTACATACAACTATTGATGGTTTTCCCGCTGCCCCCAAATCATTTAGAATTTCGTCCACAACGCGAATATGATCATAAGAAAACGGATCAGATATATCCGCAACTATCAGGATAAGATCAGAAAGAACAACTTCTTCAAGCGTCGCTTTAAAGGCTTCAACAAGATGATGAGGAAGTTTTCTGATAAACCCTACCGTATCAGACAATAAAACTGTAAAATTATCCTCAAGTTCAAGCTTTCGGGTTGTAGTATCAAGTGTTGCAAAAAGCTTGTTTTCCGCAAAAACATCCGCTGCGCAAAGGACGTTTAAAAGTGTGGATTTGCCGGAGTTTGTGTACCCTACGAGAGAAACAAGAGGTACTTTGTTTTTCTCCCGCTCCCGCCTTATTGTCTGCCTTTGATCTTTTATCTCATTAAGCTGATTTTTCAAATAATCAATACGTCTCCGTATATGTCTGCGATCTGTTTCAAGCTTGGTTTCACCAGGCCCCCTCGTACCAATTCCGCCTCCGAGCCTTGACAAAGAAGCGCCGTACCCTGTTAGCCTTTGGAGTATATAATTAAGCTGTGCCAGCTCCACCTGAATTTTTCCTTCTTTTGATTTGGCCCTGGCGGCAAAAATGTCAAGAATCAGACCTGTTCTGTCAACAACTTTTGTTTGTGTGGCTGTTTCTATATTTCTGATTTGTGAACCTGAAAGTTCCTCATCGAATATTAATATATCGATCTCTTTTGTTTGCACTATATGGCTGATTTCCTCAAGCTTACCCTTTCCTACCAGGCAGGCGGCATCCCTTGCGGCTCTTTTCTGAATTATTTTATCAACCACATAAGCCCCCGCAGTCCTTGCAAGCTCTTCCAGCTCACGCATGGATATTTCCGCTTCGCTGACTCCTCCTATGATTGGAGTCCCAGGTGTTTCAAGCCCAATAAGCAAGGCTTTTTCCGCGCTGTCATCCCAAAGCAATATTTCTATGCCTGATTTTTCCCTTTTTAGGACAAGCTCCATTAATTCATGAAGCTCCTTTTGCGTTGATTTAAATGGTCCGAAAAGCTCGGCACCCTTAAGTGACTCATCAGGTATTGCAGCCGAAACACCGGTTATCTGGCCGTTTTTAACCCCAACAGCAATCATCATATCAAGCCTCAGCTGCTTAAGGGTGCTGATGTCCAGATCGGAAAGAGCGCTGTTCCCGCCGGGATGTGTATGAACACAGCGCACACCGCAAAGACCGGTTTTTTTCCTTCTTTGGTCAACCCGTGGCAAGGCAACGGTTTTGCTGTCCCCTATTCTTATATCCTGTACATTGCCTTTCCTGTCGATATAAACAGCTATTTCCCGGTTGGTAAGGCATGTAATCCCGGCAATAACCGTTATCATTTCAGTTGTAAAAAGATGCCCTTTCGGAACCTTAATATCGTATATCTGCTCCAGATCCTTTATATAACTTTTCTTTAAACCCTCTGTTTGTCCGTTAACCTGCATTTAAAGATCTCCGTTTTCCACAAAACTTAAGTCATTTAAATGGTACTATTAACCTGTCGTATCATATTTTTACATCATCTTTGCCCTGAAAGACGAGAGATTCCTGCTTCATTGTGCCGCTAACGCAGCAACTCTACCGAAACGGTCAAGTGCGACCGCCATTTTAATAATTGTCTTGATAATTTTCAGGATTAAGCTCATTTATTAATACTTGTTCAATCTTTTTTGCAAGACTCATTCCAATATAACCTCGCTCAACTCAATAGCAAATATATTATATCATATCCAAAGCTTCTGTTATACTATGTCATGAGGATAATACTGCCTTTCCTATTTATGGTAGGTTTCGTTATTCATAATTTTAAAGCTTCGGTAGATCTGCTCAAGGAGAATGATTCTTGCAAGTTGATGGGTAAAAGTCATGTTTGAAATACAAAGGTTATAGTCTGCTTCTTTAAGAAGCTTTTCATCAAGGCCAATGGAGCCGCCTATGATAAATGTGAACTGGCTTAATCCGTTAAGCATCAGACCGGACAGTTTTCCGGCAAATTGTATGGAATCCGGTTGTTCACCTTTTAAATCCAAGGCAATTACATATGAGTTTTTTGATATTGCCTTGCGTATTCTTTGGGCTTCTTTATCTTTAATTGAATCCTCTTCCGGTTTGCTTAAATTTTCAGGAGCCTTTTCTTC
>JAAYGP010000227.1 GCA_012727625.1 Clostridiaceae bacterium | reverse complement strand
ACTTTAACGGCTGCTATTACCACCGTTTTAGGAAAAAAAGGTTTCTCTGAAGTGCGTTCGTTCGACTCTATCGACAACGCTCCTGAAGAAAAGGAAAGAGGTATCACCATCAATACTTCGCACGTAGAATACGAAACAGCTAATCGTCACTATGCACACGTTGACTGCCCGGGTCACGCCGACTATGTTAAGAATATGATTACCGGTGCCGCTCAGATGGATGGCGCTATTCTGGTTGTTTCCGCTGCTGACGGCCCAATGCCTCAAACCCGTGAGCATATTTTGCTGGCTCATCAGGTTGGTGTTAACTATATTGTAGTTTTCCTGAACAAATGCGATCAGGTTGATGATGAAGAATTAATAGAACTGGTTGAAATGGAATTAAGAGAATTGTTAAGCGAATATGGTTTCCCGGGAGACGATATTCCGATTATTCGCGGCTCTGCTTTGGAAGCTCTGGAAGCTTCAGAAACTGATCAGGGCGCTGAAGTTTACAAGTCGATTATGGATTTGATGGATGCTGTTGACTCATACATCCCAACACCTGAACGCGCAACGGATCTTCCTTTCCTGATGTCAGTTGAGGACGTATTCACAATAACCGGTCGTGGAACCGTTGCCACAGGCAGAGTTGAAAGAGGAACACTTAAAGTTGGTGACGAAGTTGAAATCGTTGGATTAAGCGATGAATCAAGAAAAACTGTTGTAACCGGCGTTGAAATGTTCAGAAAGATATTGGATCAGGCCTTTGCCGGTGACAATATAGGAGCCTTGTTAAGAGGTGTCCAGAGAGACGAAATTGAAAGAGGCCAGGTTCTTGCCAAACCCGGCAGCATTACGCCGCACACGGAATTTGAAGCGGAAGTATACGTTCTGACAAAGGAAGAAGGCGGAAGACACACTCCATTCTTTAATGGTTACAGACCTCAGTTCTTCTTCAGAACAACAGACGTTACCGGTAATATCAAGCTTCCGGAGGGCGTTGAAATGGTTATGCCCGGCGATAACATCACTATGACAATCAGCCTTATTACACCAATCGCTCTGGAAAAAGGTCAGACTTTCTCAATCCGTGAAGGCGGAAGAACAGTAGGCGCAGGCCGTGTGTCAAATGTTATTAAGTAATTTCCTTTGAAATTATTGAATTAATTACAGAAAGCCGGACACCAAATGTCCGGCTTTTATTATGTGTTTACTTAAACAAAGGCTTGCACAGACATTTTTGTTACTGTTCACACCCTGACCTGATTCAGGTTATGCCAAAGCTGCCCCGGATATTAAGCAATGACGGTCTTGTTTACAGGTTTTTGTATAAAGATATTGTGCAATAGCGGAAACTTTAGCGGAATGAAGCTCTTGTTTCCGTTATTGCACAATATCTTACCTGTAAGTTACTGAATTAGGGTGCGAACAGTAACACCGTAAGGCGTGGCAACTTATGTATACCCATAATAAAACATTGAAATTAAAGAAAGTCGGGGTTATAATTAAATGGGCAACAAATAAGAGTTTAAACCAATATTTTATAAAATTTAATTTTTAAACTTAATCAGAATACCCCGGCGCTAAACCACCGAATTCGCAAAAGTGTAAATGCTGACAGGGGATGAATGATATAAAGCGTAGTTAATTAAACACTGCTGTTCAGAAGCCGTTGATATTGTGCAATAGCGGAAACAGCCTCATTGTACTTAAAAGTTTCCTTATCACAATAAAAAATCTCTGAACAGTAACACTTAAATGAGCTGTCAAATCCGTGTGCACATATCCATGCTTTTATTACATAATAGCTATGCTTTATTTTCAGTTATTCAATTATTTCTAATATAATAAGCAGTGTTATTATGTAAATTTAAGCGGAATGCCTATGAATAAAAGTATACACGGCATTTTTATTAATCTATATTAAAACAATATGGAAGGCATATTGAAAGGATTTGAATACCATGACACAGAAAAAGGAAAGACAAGAACAGCTGGTATTACCGCTATTACCACTCAGGGGTTTAGTTGTGTTTCCACATATGATTCTTCACTTTGATGTTGGCCGCGTGAAGTCTGTAAAGGCTCTGGAAGAAGCTATGATGAATAATCAGCTTATATTCCTTGTTGCACAGAAGGATCCTGAAATGGAGGATCCGGGGAAAGAGAATATTTACAAGGTAGGTACGATATCAAGAATTAAACAGCTTTTAAGACTTCCCGGCGATACAATCCGTGTGCTTGTGGAGGGTGTGGAAAGAGCTGTTGTAGTTGAATATTTGTCGGAAGAGCCATATTATCAGGTGGTCGCGCTTAAAAAGGCCCGCCGTCCGAAAGTTTTGCCCAGAAAGCCTGAAATAGAGGCTTTGCTCAGGCAGGTTGTAGGTCATTTTGAAAAATATGCGAAGCTTACAAACCGCATATCCCAGGACACAAACTTCACAGTTTCGGCACTGGAGGATTATGCAAGGCTTTCTGATGTTATTGCTGCCAATATGGTTTTAAAACTGGAGCAAAAGCAACGTATCCTGAGCGAGTTTTCACCTAAGAAACGTCTTGAAAAATTATTGGACATGCTGGTTAAGGAGATAGAAATTCTTGAGGTGGAGCAGAATATAAACATAAAGGTTCGCCAGAAGATAGATAAAAACCAAAAAGAATATTATCTCAGGGAACAGCTTAAGGTTATTCAGAACGAATTGGGGGAAGGCAGCCAGTTTAGTGATGAAATAGAAGAGTACCGTGAAAAGATCGAAAAGGCCGGGCTTCCTGAATACGCAAAGGAAAAAGCTTTAAAGGAAGTGGACAGGCTTTCCAAAATGTATTCTTCATCTGCGGAAAGTTCCGTTATAAGAACTTATCTCGATTGTATTCTGGAATTACCGTGGAATACAAAAACTGAAGAGAACCTGGATCTGGAAAATGCTGAAAAAGTACTGAATAAGGATCATTACGGGCTTAACAAGGTAAAAGAGCGCATGATTGAATATCTTGCAATACGAAAGCTGAAAAACAGCCTTCAAGGCCCGATTATCTGTCTGGTTGGACCTCCCGGGGTTGGCAAGACTTCCATTGCCCGGTCAATAGCAAAAGCATTAAACAGGAACTATGTCCGGATGTCGTTGGGCGGAGTCAGGGATGAAGCTGAAATCAGGGGTCACAGACGAACTTATGTGGGTGCTATGCCGGGAAGAATTATTAATGCGTTAAAGCAGGCAGGCTCGAAGAACCCACTGATTCTTCTGGATGAAACAGACAAAATGTCCCATGATTTCAGGGGAGATCCGACCTCCGCAATGCTTGAGGTTTTGGATGGGGAACAGAACAAGGAATTCAGGGATCATTACCTTGAAATACCTTTTGATCTCTCAGCTGTTATGTTTTTAACAACTGCAAATTATAAGGATGCCATTCCCCGCCCTCTCCTTGACAGAATGGAAATTATTGATATTTCAGGTTATGTGGAGGAGGAGAAAGTGCAGATTGCACTGCGGCATCTTATCCCAAAACAAATTGAAAACCACGGTCTGAAGAAAAGTCAACTTCGTTTTGATGAAGCGGCGGTAAGAGACATTATAAATTATTACACAAGGGAAGCCGGGGTCAGAAATTTAGAGCGAAAAATATCGGAAGTGTGTCGTAAAGCTGCAAAAACCATAGTTTCAGGACAGAAAAAATCCGTAAGAGTTACCCGGAACAACCTTGAAAATTATCTTGGAGCGAAGATATATCTTTACGACAAGGCAAATGAGAGGGATGAGATTGGAATAGCCCGGGGGCTTGCATGGACACCTGTTGGCGGAGATACTTTATCCATTGAGGTCAACCTTATGCCCGGCGATGGTCAGCTTGAACTTACGGGCCAGCTTGGGGATGTAATGAAAGAGTCCGCCAGAATAGCCAGGAGCTATGTACGATCAATAGCTGAGTTAATAGGAATTGAAAGGGATTTTCATAAAAGATATGATATGCATATTCATGTTCCTGAAGGAGCTATACCAAAGGATGGTCCTTCCGCAGGAATAACCCTGGCAGTGGCAATGATTTCAGCATTGACTAAAATACCTGTAAGAAAAAATGTTGCAATGACGGGTGAAATAACATTAAGAGGCAGAGTGCTGCCGATAGGCGGATTGAAGGAAAAGGTTCTTGCGGCCCACAGAGCCGGTATTGATACTGTTCTTCTGCCTGCTGAAAACAAAAAGGATATTGATGAAATTCCGGAAAATGTCCGCGAGAAGATTAAGCTTATAACTGTTTCATCAATGGATCAGGTAATGAAAGCTGCGCTGGTGCGATTCCCGGAACCGGATAAGAAAAAGCTTTGTGAAAGCGAAAAGAGTGATCCGTTGATTGCGGTTAAAAACGCCAAAGATGAGGCGGCAACAACACTGGAAAATTAAACATTTTGCAGGGTAATTCAAAAGATGGTCTGTCAGGCCATCTTTTTTACATTGGAGTGATCTTTCCAGAATAAATTGCTAACGCTTGATTAAGTTTTTCGCGTTCCAAGGACTAAAACACGCAGTTACCCCAAGAGGGAACTCTGCTCTTATGATATTGGCTACTTGTAGCTTTGTCGTTCTGTGTTATAATAATTCTCATGACAAGCGTAAAAAAGCAACACTGAAAGTGAATATAACCGTTTATATTCATTCCCCCAAAAAGCAAAGATACCATTAAAAGGTATGTATATCCAATAATCATAAGTCCTGGTTTATATAAAGAAACCTCATAATAAAAATGGGGTATTATGAATATTATGGATATTAAGGTATTTAAAAATTTATACATAATTCAGGAGGTCATATGCTTATAATCAACGGAAAAATTTTAACTATGGAGGACACAAGGAAAAATAATAAAAAAAAGTCGGTAATTTCTTATGAAAATGGGTATATATTCATAGAAAACGGCAGGATAAAAGAAATAGGGTCTATGGAAAAATGTCCCGCGCAACAGGATGTGATAGACGCAAATGGAAGATATGTAATGCCCGGTCTTGTTGATGCCCATTCTCATATAGGCATAATGGAGGATGCGGTTGGTTTTGAAGGTGATGACGTAAATGAAATGACAGATCCGGTAACACCACACTTAAGAGCAATTGACGGAATATACCATAATGATCGCTCTTTCGAAGAGGCCAGGCAATGGGGAGTTACAACCGTAGTAAGTGGTCCTGGAAGCAGCAATGTGATCTGTGGTCAGTTTGCAGCGCTTAAGACCTACGGACGCTCAGTGGATGAGATGGTACTTAAAGCTCCTTGCGCTTTGAAAGTAGCCCTTGGTGAGAACCCTAAAACTGTATACCGCGGGAAAAATGTCATGCCAAGTACGCGTGTGGCTACGGTGGCCATATTAAGAGAACAGCTTTACAAAGCAAAAGAGTATATGGAAGCCTGGGAGGATTACAGAAAGGACAAGGAAGAAAACGAAAAGCCTGATTATGACATTAAACTGGAATCCATTATCCCCGCATTAAAAAGGGAACTAATCGTTAAAATCCATGCGCACCGATCAGATGATATATTGACAGCTATTCGAATTGCAAAGGAATTTAATCTTGATTTTACCATAGAACATTGCACTGAAGGCTATCTTATAGCAGACATTTTAAAGGAAAATAATACAAAGGTAATACTGGGCCCAATGCTTACAGACCGATCAAAAATAGAACTTAGAAATCAGAATATAAAAGCACCGGGAATTCTTGCAAAGTCGGGAGTTCCGGTCGCGATAATGACTGATCATCCATGTGTTCCGAACCAATATCTGCTTTTATGCGCTGCGATTGCCGTAAGAGAGGGAATGCTGGAGATTGACGCGCTTAAGTCAATAACAATTAACGCGGCAAAGGCCTGTGGCATAGAAAACAGAGTAGGAAGCCTGAAAGCAGGAAAGGATGCAGATATTGTTATTTTCAGCGGGCATCCCCTTGATTACAGGACAAAAGTGGATATGACAATTATAAACGGAAGAGTTATATATCAAAGAGAAGAGGACTGAACGGCTCGGGAGGTTTCTTATGAACCCTATAAAAAAATTGTATCAGAAAAAGGTTGGTAACGCTTTTGTTGAGTTAAGCAAATATATAAGGCCTGGGGGAATTGTTTTTTTGGGAGATTCAATTACTGAATTTTTCAGAGTGAATGAGTTTTTTCCGGGCGTATATGTTATTAACCGCGGCATTGGAAGTGATACTACCGACGGGGTTCTAAACAGGCTGTCTGAAAGCGTTTATGAATTGTCTCCCTCGAAAGTGTTCATTTTAATTGGAACAAATGATATTGCAGAGAAAAAGTCGGAGCAGCATATTATCGGAAACATATGGGAGATTATAACGCGAATCCGGGAAAATTGCCCTGAAACCAAAATCTACCTTGAGTCGATTTATCCGGTTTACTCCGAAAGAAATAAAAAAATTAAAAGACATTATTTAAGGGCAAGAAATAACGAGAAAATTTGCAGTATTAATGAAAAACTTAGATTAATGGCCGACGAAAAGGGTATAACTTATATAGACGTATTCAGTCACCTTGTAAATGAAGAGGGGAATATCCATCTGGATTATACGGTGGAGGGCCTTCATCTTACCATACGCGGCTATCAAAAGGTGGCGGAGGTTTTGATGCCGTATGTAATGGGTGATAATATATAAGCGTTATTATGCTGGTTTGCAAAGTATTATAGCTTAAGTACAAAACGGCTTATTAAGTGGCTGAAATAAAAAATATCACAATGGAGGTTTGATTATGAAATCATTAAAAGGTACAAGAACAGCAGTAAACTTAATGCAATCTTTTGCAGGGGAATCCCAGGCGAGAAACAGGTACACCTTCTATGCTTCCGTAGCTGACAAGGAAGGTTACAAGCAAATCAGGAACATTTTTATCGAGACAGCCGATAATGAAAAGGAACATGCCAAAAGATTCTACAATTTCCTTCTGGAAGGGCTTGGAGACGAATTGCCTGCCATGATTGATATTACAGGCGGATTCCCGGTTGCAAAGGGCAACACACTTGACAACTTAAAAGCAGCAGCAAGTGGAGAGCATGAAGAATGGCATGATCTTTATCCGAAGTTTGCGCAGGTTGCCGATGAAGAAGGATTTCCCGAGATCGCAGAGGCATTTCGCAGGATTGCATCAGCCGAGGAAAGGCATGAGATTAGATATAATAAGCTGGCTGAGAATATAGCCAATAATAAAGTATTTAAAAAGGATGATAAAATTTTATGGAAATGCGGCAATTGCGGCTATGTTCATGAAGGCTTTGAAGCACCGGAAATATGCCCCGCATGTATTCATCCCCGAGCGCATTTTGAAGTATTTGTTGAAGCATATTAGAAAAATTCCGGGAACCATACACATGGTTCCCGGGAAGCCACAGAGCCAGCCCAGAGGAATTTCAAACCCTAAGAAGATACGGCTTTCGAAATATTTAATTTGATCCATAGCCAATCATTCAATTTCGTTCTGCTGAAATAAAGCGTTCCATTAATATTAGCATAAGGAATTTCACCTAATTTACCGTCAAATAAAACTTTAGTAAATTTCTCCATATAGTCATAATGAAAAAAGCGCAACTTCACCAACCGGCATAAATTCAGCTTCTTCAACATCGCTGGGTTTAATGGATTGTTATATACCAAGGGAGCCGTTTGGAGACATACATTGTGATAAAACAGCGAGATTACATTCACCCAGGTATTTTTCACTTCTTTCATTGTCATCAATGTGATATATTATATAAAGTTTACCATCCATATACAGCATCTTATCAGTGTTCTGTGCAGAAATTGCTAAATTATGTTTTTTTACTAAAGTACCGTCAGTGTTATACTCTTCAAGTTGACTCCCATAACCATAGGCAAAAAATCCGTCATCATAAGCTGTCAATAATTTGTAATGGCGACCCTTTTCGTTTTCTATTTGCTTTTTTTATTTCCTTTACTGTCAAGTATGTATATCCTTGTCTCATCTGTCAAATAAATATCCCCGTTTTCACTAACAGCAATCAGAGCGCGTTCTATGTCATTTATAAAGGAAATATCAATATTACTGCTTTTATTGACGGATGAATATGAGTTATCGATATTCTCGACAGAACCGTCGCATGAGGTCAAAAGAAACAGCAAAGCTGACATCAGAAGCATATATTTTTTATACAGGATTTCATAATAATCTACCTCTTTATAAAATGTTGTTGCATAATTTATGATCTTGTGCCCTGATTATTGGCGCAAGATCATAAAAATATCAGCTGCTACTATAATCTGTAACCGCATCTAACGCATTCCAGGTATCCAAATTCATTTACTCCGTAAATATGTCCTAATTGATATCTACGAAGTCCTCACGAAAGCAATTTAAATAGTGTAGCTTTAATGGAGTGCTTTTACAGGAAATTTTTAAGTCTGACTTTAGTTGCAATACACATGCGGTTCCATTTATCAAAACAGTTACCTTTCCTGTGCTCTCATATTAATGGTATGAGGTCAAGGCGTTTTGCATAAACGGTCATTTTTTATGTATAAAAAGTTTTTGTAACCGTTTATACATAAAAACATACATTTTATGCAATGCAGAAGCATATTTTTGATAATAATATTATTTACTTGATTTATTTTCGACTAACAAGGCATCTTGTTCGGCTCAAACGAAAACATCTACATACCGTCATGGTAAACCGCCATGGTCGATTATATAATGCAATTTTACAGAAATTCATGGTATAATATATTTGATTGGATTTTTATTCTAATGAAAGAGAGTGAACTAATGCTGTATCCATATATGACACTATCTGATGAAACACAGATAATGCATTCACTCGAGGAAAATGGCCTTCAATATGTGGAAGTTCAATATGAAAAAATAAAGGTTTGTCTATTTTGAATTCAATAGTTCAGGCCGAAATATTTTATTTTCTAAACCTTTGTATAATCAAGCCATCAATATTGTAGATACCAATCAGGCCTCGTTATATTTGCCGTTAAAGCTTTTTCAGGTTCATAGAATTGAGTATTAAGTTGTTTTATTAAGCTCATAAATAATGCTTTAGCAGAAAGATAATGACTTTTCACGGATATGGCTGCAACTTCCTGCTAAAGCATGGCAGGCTCAAAATCAGCATTGGAGGTGTGTTTTATTAGTAACAGCGATTTTTGTCTTGTCCTCGCTGGAGGGGGAACCAGAGGGGCATATCAGGTGGGTGTCTGGAAAGCATTAAAGGAATTGGACATAAATATATCCGCCATAGCAGGCACATCAATCGGAGCCATAAACGCGGCATTTATGATACAGGATTCGGCTGAAAAGCTGGAGCAGATGTATTATGACATTTATGTTGATGATGTAATAGGCACAAGTGTCGAGATTGGCAACAATAAAAACCTCTTCAGCATCAGCAATATTGCAAAAATCGCCAGAGATTTTATAAGGCAGAAAGGTTTTACCAATGAGCCTTTGGAAAGTTTGCTCAGGCAGAACCTGGATATTAAAAAGATATATGAATCCAATATTGATTTTGGCATGGTGACTTACTCAATTAAAGACCACAAGCCCTATGAATTGTTCAAAAATGAAATAGAAAAGGATAATTTCATAAAGTATCTCCTTGCATCCGCTTGCTTTCCCATATACAAAGCCCAGAAAATAGGTGAAAACACATATCTGGATGGCGGCCTATATGACAATATGCCCATTAATATGCTTATTAGGAAAGGGTATAAACACTTTATTGCCGTTGACATTATAGGACCAGGGCTGAAAAGAAGCCTTGCCGGAAAAGAAATATACATAAAACTTATAAGACCAAATGAGTCTATCGGGGGAATTTTTGATTTTGACAGAGATCGAATTAAAAGAAACGTACAACTGGGATATCTGGATGCCATGAAAGCTTTCTGCAAGCTGCAGGGTCACAGGTTTTACTTTAAGACCGGTGATTTTTGCAAAATGCTGAAAAGCTTCAGCATTCAGACAATAGAGGGGCTGGAGATTGCAGCAAGTCTTTATGGCATGAATGAATATATGGTATATAAGCCGGATGTTTTTTTGAAGGAACTCAAGTCAAAGCATGATGAAACTTTTGAATTATACAGCCAGACAAAAAAGGCTCTGGGGCTTACAACCGTAATAAAGGAATATGATAAAATTAAAAACCTTCTTAGCAAGGAACATGTGCTTTGCTTTTTTGTTGATAAAATTGCGGATGAGCCGGTATTTAATATAATTGGCGAAAGTGCGCTGTTTTCACATTATATAACGGCCGGAAAGGCAATAATTGAGCTTAACCATTATTTAAGCCAAAAGATTTAAAACAAAATAAAGTCATGAAGCAGGAACTTTCGTCTTTTCAGGGCGAGAGGATGACATCCCTACAAGTCGAAGAATGTATAATATTGTTGAATTTTTACACATCCTTTGATACGATAATAATGGTATCAGATAAAAACTGACATCTGCAAAGACTGGCGTTACCGGGCATAAACCGATAATGGAGGTTTATAATCATGAGAAAGCAATTCGGACGTCTTTTTTTATATATTATGATGCTTGTTTTAATGTCCAATTTAACCGGTTGTTCAGAAGTTGAGACCGGGATTAATATAACCGACGCAAATACAGTATCGGATTCAACCTCATTTGACAAAAGTAAACCAACAGGACAGGGCGGTCTTGTCTGGTACATGTTCGGGAACAGGCAGGAGCCGGATTTATCCATCGTGCTTGACGAAGTTAATAAAATTCTGCAGGATAAAATAAACACAACCCTGGATTTGCAGATTTTCCCAACAGAAGATGAATACTTGCAAAAAGTAAATACAGCTTTGGCATCAAATGATCCTCCGGATATTGTTTTTTCTTCAAAAGGTCTTGTGGATTACCACGCCAATTCCAAAGCCGGTAATTTCAAAAAGCTCGACATATACTTATTGAAATACCCCACATTAAACAGTATTATTGACAATAAATATCTTGACTATTTCAGGATTAACGGGGATTTGTACGGTATCCCGGCAATGAAAAAAAACGCGCATAACCGGGGAGTCATGCTTAGAGAAGACTTAGTACATAAGTATGGTATGGATCTTGATCAAATAACAACACTTGAATCCTTGGAGCCTTATCTGGAGATTATAAGGGAAAACGAGCTTCAGGTTATTCCGCTGGCTGTTGCCGGCATGGATTTTTCTTTTGGCCTTATTGACTGGGATTTCATAATTGATGAGACCGTTCCGGGTGCTTTATATCCTGATAACAGTGGCGATGAAATTGTAAACCAGTTTTTAGCTCCTGAAAGTATTGAATACTATAAGCTTATGAGAAGATGGTCAATTAACGGATATATGCACAAGGATGCGGCAACAATGCAAAATACTTTGGAGCTTTTAAAATCAAAAATGTTTTTTGCGGCAATACATACACTGTCACCCGGGAAAGACGCTGAAATAAGCGAACATACCGGAATCGGATGGGTTCAGGTTGACATGTCGGAACCTGTTACAACCAATGAAGATATACTGGATGCAATTCTTGCTATTCCGTCAGGCTCCAAAAATCCGGATAAAGCCTTTCTTTTTATTGAGCTATTGTATACGGATTCCGATATAAAAAACCTTTTGGATCACGGCATAGAAAATGTTCATTATACAATGGTAAATGAGAACACAATAAGTTATCCTGAGCCTCAGGATTCAGGATACAAACCTGGTTTTGGCGATAGGTTCGGAAATATGTTTTTAAGCTATATATCAGACAGGGAAGATCCTCTGAAATATGAAAAAATACTGGAATATAACAGGAAAAGCAAAGCACTGCACAGCCTTGGTTTTGCATTTGACCACTCAGATGTAGAGATTCAGATCAGGGCTTGCGGAAGTGTCGTCAGTGCATACAGCAGTATGCTGTTTACCGGTTCCTGCGATATAGACTCTACGATTGAGCAATTCAGAAAAGAACTCAGGGCTGCAGGTGTTGAGGATTTATTAATGGAAATGCAGTATCAATATGACACCTGGCACAGTTCAAGATAATGCTATGCACACTTGCGGAAATATAAATTCACTTTCCCGCTTTGAAGCTTTTTTCATTTTTATGTCAACCTCTTACTTTCCAGCATATAATAAAATGTGATTTAGTTTTAAATTGCATAAGCAGTATGCATAAGGAAATATATGGCATACTCTGCTTTTCCCTTGCTTTATTTGCGGAATAAGCTTGCAAAAAAGGAGGAGGTTTTATGCATAGCCTTACACACAGCTTTGAAACAAGAACCTTTATTGGTGGGATTGTTCTTATTTTGTCCCACGTCTCACAATCAATGCATGAGGTTTTTATTGTTCTGGCTGTTTTTATGGTATTGGACTATATAACCGGTGTATTATGCGGGTTGATAAGGAACGGAGGATTTAACTATAAAAAAGGCATCAAGGGTCTTATAAAAAAGATTATGTATGTGGTATTGATATTGGTGACAATTCTACTTGAGTTTCTGATAGTGTTTCTGGCTGAAAGAGCAGGAATTGCAATACGGATGAACGGGGCAATGGTGATTGCCATTTATGTATATCTTATAGGAACAGAGGGTTTAAGCATTATCCAGAACCTTATCATTCTTGGCATACCTGTACCGTCTTTTATTATAAAACTGTTTGGCCTTTTGCGTGATGAATCCGGCAGAATAATAAAAAAGTAAAGGTAAATACTCATCCGAACGGCTCACAGGAAAGGTTACCCAAACCAGCTGAACATTTCGGTAACGCCCGGTCAGGAAACTGGTTTTCGGGTAGTTATCAATTATGCTTGCAGCTTTGTTTTGCTGTGTTATAATGTGATTATCTCACCATTTTACTAAAGTTTGGGGATAAATATGCAGGAATATATAACTAAAAGCGAGAGAGAAACGATAGAACTTGGGAAAAAACTTGCCGGTTCGATTGGACCAGGAAGCATAATCGCTCTTACAGGAGATTTGGGAACGGGAAAAACTATTTTTGTAAAAGGCATTGCCGAAGGCCTTTCAATAAACGATCAAATTACAAGTCCCACTTTTACGCTGGTGCACAGCTATGATGGCTTTAAAGCAGCTCTGCATCATTTTGATGTCTATAGGGTTTCAGATGAAGATGAACTGTTTGAAATAGGTTTCTTTGAATATTTATACTCAGGGGATATTTGTGTCATTGAATGGGCAGATCTGGTCTGCAGTTTAATACCGCCTGGTGCCGTGTGGGTTCATATTGAAAGAACAGGAAATGATGAAAATATACGCAGAATAACCATAGAAAGGGTGGACGTTAAATGAATATACTGGCACTGGATACTTCCGGAACAACAGCATCAGTGGCAGTGGCACGGGATGGATTTCTGACGGGGGAAATAACTTTACGCCACGGAAAAACTCACTCACAAAAATTGGTCCCTATGATGGATTCATTGATCGACATGCTTGATCTGAAGCCTTCCGATATAGATCTCTGTGCCGTTGCAAACGGTCCGGGCTCTTTTACGGGCCTGCGCATTGGTGTTGTAACAATAAAAGCTTTCGCTTACGCCTTGAATATACCTGTTGTTGAAGTATCAACCCTTATGGCTCTTGCGTTTACGTTAAGCGCGAATAAAGGTATTGTCTGCCCGATACAGGATGCAAGAAACAGGCAGGTTTTCACAGGCATATACAGGACAGATGAAGACGATATTATAAAAATCCATGAAGATGCCGGAATGGCAATTGAAAATCTTGTGGATATTGTTAAAACATTGGAAGAACCGGTAACTTTCATAGGGGATGCAGTGCCTTTATATAAGGATTATTTTAAGGAGCAGGGCATAAATGCAGATTTTGCGACTGATGAAATGTTTACCCCCCGGGCTGCGGCCATTGCAAGGCTGGCATGGTTTATGCACAATAAGGGCAATGTGACGGATGCTTTTTCCGCCTCGCCCAATTATCTCAGAAAATCCCAGGCTGAACGAATGAAAGACCTTAAGCGTCAGGAGATCGTAACGCATGACGGATAATTCGATAGTAATCAGAAAAATGCAGCCTTGCGATATTGAGGGGATATTGAAAGTGGAGGAGCGCTCATTTGCTACACCCTGGTCCTTTAAAATGTTTATGGACGAGGTGAACAATCCCTGCGCGGTTTATTATGTCGCTCTGTCTGAGGATGAAATTGTGGCATATGCAGGAGTATGGTTTATAATGGATGAGGGACACATTACCAATATTGCCGTTGATCCTGATTTCAGGCACAGAAAAATTGCCACAGGACTATTAAATAAAATATTTGAGGAGTCAAGGGAAAGGAATATCAGAGGTTTAACTCTTGAGGTAAGAGAAAGCAATATTTCTGCTGTTTTACTGTACAAGAAGTTTGGATTTACGGTGGAAGGAAAGCGTAAAGGTTATTACAGTGACACCAATGAAGATGCTCTCATTATGTGGTGCCACCTTGACAACTGATATGTGGTTATCCTGACCTTGCAAAGCCTGACACAAACCCCGACCCATCAGCTGTGGCGTGCAACTTTGAAGTATACCAAAAGAACGCACTTGCAAGGCTGTATCCATGATGTACTGATCGCTTGTACCGGCGAAGCATACCAAAAGAACGTACCCATTGAAATGATGCACCATAAAGGTTAACCAGAACCCACCGGTACTTACCGCAAACCTTGATACTTGTGCAAAGAAATTCTTGCTTTATATAAAAAATAATCCCGTAAAAATATAAAGGAGGTAGGGCATGAGTAAATACCGAAGCCTGTCGGAAGATAAGCTGCGAAGGGTATGCGACCCGTCATTCTTTAAGTTTATGCAAACACAGGGGCTTAACCGGAAAGCAGGGAGTTATAATACCCCATCAGAACAATCATAACCTGGTTCTGAATGAAGAGGTGGCAGAGGCTGTGGCTTCGGGGCTCTTCCACATTTACGCAATAAAAAATGTGGACGAGGGAATAGAAATCCTGACAGGTGTGGAAGCCGGGGAAAAGAGACCTGACGGTACATACCCTGAAAATACGGTAAACGGTTTGGTGTATAAGAAACTCAGGAAATTTGCAGAAACCGTTATGAATATGAAGGATTGATTTAACTTAAAGAGATCATAATGCCATGTTAAAATTAAAAAGCGTAAAAAAGTGCATAACCCTGACATTAAATGCCGGTGTAATGCATAGATAATGTTAATTCTATATTCCCCCACCTTTTTGAAAGGGGGGAATACGTCAAAGGAGGACTTTTAATGAGTATATTTGAAATTGGAATGTTGGTTTGCTTTGGTGCTGCCTGGCCTGCTTCCATCTATAAATCATATAAAAGCAGGTCTACAAAGGGGAAAAGCATTCTTTTCCTTATAATCCTGTTCGTCGGGTATATCTTCGGTATATTGCACAAGATCATATACAGGTTTGATTACGTCATTTTCCTGTACATATTGAACTCATTAATGGTTTTTACCGATATTGTGCTTTATTTCCGCAACAAACGAATTAATAAGGAAGCATAAAGGCGACGTGATTGGAGTATGTCAGTATGTCACCAAAGCAACCAGGGCTCTGTGATGGGCTTAACCCCGATAAAATGAACAAATGGAAATGATTTGGGAAGAACTGATATGGAGAAATTATTGAAAAGCTTTCGCTCATTGGACTCGATACTGCGATTTGTTCCGTTTTTTATCATAGCTTTTATCATACCGCTGGTCAAAATTCATATTTCTGTCCCTCATAATAAGGAGATAGCGGAGGTGCTTATTAAAAGCCGGTGGTATGATGATTATTTTTGTTTGATCAAGGTTTGCTTTCTTTATTTTGCTGTAGTTTTGGCTTTAATCATTCTTTTATCAGACAGGATAAGTAAATGCGAGTATCGGGTTAATAATTTTAAGTTCCCTGAAGTTTTCTATTTATTATTTCCTTTTGCAGTTTGCGTACTTTTGTCAACGATTTTTTCCAGGCACAGGATTTCAGCAGCCTTTGGTATTGTTGATCAATACGAGGGCGGGCTTACCATTATGCTTTATTTAATCATTCTGGTTTTCTCATATCTTTTAATAACAGAAAACTCCCATATTATAGGGTTAATAAAAATTACGCTGGCAGCTTCTGCGGTTATAGCTGTCATTGGTGCTATGGAGTTTACAGGAATAATAGAAATAGATCCTCCCTATGCAGTATCCTCAACCATTGGTAATTCAAATTATGTGGGAACCTATGCGGTGCTTTTGATGCCCCTTTCCGTAGCTATGGTGCTCCTTGAAACAAACCGGGCCAAAAAAATTTTGTACTTGCTTGTTTCATACGGATTAGTCTTCTTCCTGCTTGCGGGGTCCATGTCAAGAGCCGGCTATATTGCTGCTTTGACCATCATTCTCATTGGATTTATACTGCTGCGGAAAGCAATAAAAGCTCAATTGGGATGGATAATCGGAATGGTTGTTTATAGCCTTTTTATTCTTATTGTAATGAACTCTGTCAGCAATGGCTTTTTGTTTGAAGAAATCAGAAGCCTTAATCCTTTCCATGGGGAAAAACAACAAGACAGGGTGAGGTTCGAAGATATTAAGATAACAGGGAACACAAACGCAGTGATAAAAACAGATCGATGGGAATTAAAAATCAGTTATGACGAAGCCGGCTTCAGTTTCAGCAACAAAGAGGATGAAAAAATATTATACAGGCACAACACGGACAACCAGGCAATCGAGTTTGAAGCGGAACCTTTCAGGGATATTTCAGGATATGAATACTATGAAAATGATTTGGCATGGCTCATGCTTATAATTGATGACAGGGATATTGAATTTGTTTATAACAACGGAAAGCTTCAGGTTGTCGGGTACAATGGAAAACTGACAGACATCGGGGAAGCTGAAGCCATTGGCTTTAAAGGAAAGGAATCTTTTGCCTCCGGCAGGGGGTATATCTGGTCAAGAACCTTTCCCCTGCTAAAAAAGGCCCTGTTTATAGGATATGGCCCGGACACTATTATTTATGAATTCCCGCAGAATGATATTGTCGGAAAATTGAACTATGGCGCTATATGGACGATTATAAGCAAACCCCATAGCTGGTATCTGCAAACTGCATTTGGTTCAGGTGTCTTGTCTCTTTTGTTTCTTTTAGTTTTCATTATTTGGTATATTGTTAAGTCATTTCGGAACATTATAGCAACAGAAACAATTTACTGCAATTGCAGCACACCGCTATATCGGGGCTGGAGATGTACCCGCCATCTTATTTCAGATATCGCTACTCGCCACCTACAGAGGCGGGGTAGGGGTTCATCCTTGAGTTTCGTTATAAAACATAATCATTCTCCGGATTTATTTAAAACACAGGAAACAAATCCGGAGCAGGAATCTGAAAAAACACTTGTTTTATCGGCGTGCATCCTGTTGTCGGTTGCAGGCTACTGTGTTGCCGGAATTTTTAATGACAGTACAGTTGCCGTTTCCCCGATATTCTGGATGCTCCTTGGGTTTGGAATCCGCCTGGCATGGGCGAACTCTTCTTCCTTAAAAGACTAAGTCAGGAAACATTGACTCTTCTTTATCTTCCAGATAATGGTAACTGATTAATATTTGCCGATTATCGCTCCAAGTTAGCCATTCATAGGCAATATTATTAGGAATATCCAAATAATGTGTTTTATTTTTATTCAGATCAATAATTTCCAAATTTCTATTGGGGGATTTTGGTTGTTTATAATATGAAAAGATAACATAATTATTATCAGGACTACAGTAGAGAGCAGGATTTAATTTATATGCTTCAGGCTTTATTTCCTGAATAGTATCGTTAAGTATATTATATATGTACACTTCATTCATAATACACATAACAAAATAATTACCTGCTGATTTTGCATCGTGCTATGGACAGTATAAGGTATGACATTTGTTTGTTGCATAATTAAAACGGACAAAGTTGCAAAAATAATTCCCCGGTTTTGCAACGATAAATTCCCCACTATTGCAAAAGGCCATTGAAGGCACCACACCAAATAATTATCCTTGTAATTGATAGAAAAAATCAGTTACAAGGAGGAAGTGTTTCATTTTAACATGCTATTTGCGCGGAAGAAAAAAAATAAAAAAAACTCTTGCTATGGAAAAAGATTTATAGTATAATCTTGAATGTTGTGACATGGCATACGATGAAGTTGGAGATGGCCGGCTTGAACGGGGAACTTCAACGGAGAGTGTCCGATTCAGAGAAGCCGGGCGACAAGTCACTGTACATCTTGCATGTACGCATAAATATATTTATGCGTCAAGTATTTGCTACAGAGCCCAGATTTAGCAAGTTATGATGCTTGTTTTTGCTGGGTTTTTTAAATCGGCACTCGCGACACACCCGGCAGAGTGTACAGAAAAACACTTGTTGCGTCATTATGAACAGTGCATTTGGCACAAAACATTAGAGCTTTCGGGTGAATGAGTTGCTAATCCCGGAAGCACGGGTTAGGAGGCTTATATATGGCGAACAAACAAAAAATCCGTATCAGATTAAAAGCATTTGATCACCAGATACTGGATCAATCAGCAGAGAAAATTGTAGAGACAGCAAAAAGAACCGGGGCAAAAGTTTCAGGTCCTGTACCGCTGCCAACAAAGAGAGAAGTAATAACAATACTGCGCGCGCCCCATAAATATAAGGATTCGCGGGAGCAATTTGAAATGAGAACCCATAAGCGGCTGATTGACATTTTAGTACCGACACCAAAGACAGTTGATGCGTTGATGAGAATGGATCTGCCTGCAGGTGTGGATATTGAAATCAAGTTATAAAGCATAAATTACGTTATGTTCGCGTAACAGCGAACCAATGACAGGAGGGAAATATAAATGCAAAAATGCATGCTGGGTAAAAAAATCGGAATGACTCAAATATTTACGGAAGAAGGGAAACAGATTCCTGTAACCGTAATTGCGGCAGGACCAATTTCCGTTCTTCAGATAAAGAATGAGGAAGTAGACGGCTATAAGGCTATAAAGTTTGGGTTTGAAGACATTAAGGAAAAAAGAGTTAACAAGCCCATGAAAGGTCAGTTTGAAAAAGCCGGTGTTTCTGCAAAAAGATATATAAAAGAATTCAGGCTTGATAAAGTTGACACTTTTGAAATCGGACAGGAAATTAAAGTAGGGGACATGTTCAAAGAAGGCGACAAGGTGGATGTGTCCGGTGCTTCCAAGGGTAAGGGTTATCAGGGGACTGTTAAGCGCTTTGGCACATCCAGAGGCCGTGAATCTCATGGTTCCAAATACCACAGAGGTGTTGGTGCGTTGGCAGGAGCATCCATTCCCAGCCGTGTTTTTAAAGGGAGAAAACTTCCTGGCCATATGGGAGCAGAAAACGTAACAGTACAAAACCTCTCGGTTGTACGGGTTGATGACGGCAGGAATCTGTTGCTTGTAAAGGGAGCTGTTCCCGGCCCCAAAGGCGGTCTTGTTGTTATTAAGGAAAGTGTCAAGGCTTGAAACACTTACTAGATGGAAGGAGGACCTGAAATGCCGAAAGTGGATGTATATAACATGAAAGGCGAGGTTGTCGGAGAAATAAATCTCAGCGATGATATATTCGGTGCAAAGATAAATGAAGCAACCATGCATGCAGCAGTTGTAAACCAGCTGGCCAACAGGCGGCAGGGAACGCAGTCCGCGAAAACTGTCAGTGAGGTCAGAGGCGGCGGCAGAAAACCATGGAGACAAAAAGGAACCGGACGTGCCCGCCATGGCAGTATTCGCAATGTGCAATGGAAAGGCGGCGGTGTTGCTATCGCGCCAAAACCAAGGGACTACAGCTACTCAATACCGAAGAAAATGAAGCGTGTAGCATTAAAAAGCGCATTGTCCAGTAAAGTTCTGGATAACAATATTATAGTTCTTGATGAGCTGGTGCTTCCTGAAATTAAAACCAAGGAATTTGTAAA
Organism: Clostridiaceae bacterium; assembly: GCA_012727625.1. Lineage (GTDB taxonomy): Bacteria > Bacillota > Clostridia > DSM-8532 > DSM-8532 > JAAYGP01. The sequence continues at coordinate 1,656 of JAAYGP010000227.1, read as the reverse complement.
GGTTTTGAACAATCTTAAGGTTGATGGCTCAGCACTTGTTGTTCTTCCGGAAGTTGATGAAAAAGTTGTTAAATCCGCAAGGAATATTCCGGATATAAAAACATCCGTTGTTAATACTCTTAACACTTATGATATTCTTAAGCATAGTAAGTTTATAATAACAAAGGATGCTGTTGCCAGGGTCGAGGAGGTGTATGCATAATGCGTTTTGCAGAGGATGTTATTATTAGCCCGTATATTACTGAAAAAAGCAATGACGAAATAAGTCAGGGCAAATACACCTTTATAGTTGCCCGCCGGGCTACCAAAACAGACATCAGAAATGCGGTTGAAAAGCTTTTCGGTGTTAAAGTCATTAATGTTAACACAGTTAACTATGAAGGAAAAGAAAAGAGAATGGGTGTGCACGTTGGAACCACACCGAAATGGAAAAAAGCAATAGTTAAAATTGACACAGATCCAAAGCCTGTTACCTATTATGACAGCAACGGAAAACAAGTGACCACCGGCAAAAAGTACAAGACTGAAATTCCCGAATTCGGTGGTATGCAATAATTTTAACTGAACCTGTGATATAATCTGACAAGATTTTTACCGGCCAGGATTTAAGTGTCCGGATAAAAACTTAATGAAACAGAAGATTTTGCACAGGATACAAAAAGCAGTATTGGTATTTTTAGATTATAAAAGGATTATCCACCGGTTGAATAGGCTATACAGTCGGCCTGCTAACGGATGGATGTAATTTAGTAAAGGAGTGAATGTCATGCCATTGAAAAAATACAGGCCAACTTCTCCTGCAAGAAGACAGATGACTGTATCCACTTTTGAAGAAATAACAAAAAAAGAGCCGGAAAAATCCCTGCTGGCTCCCAAAAAGAAGACCGGCGGGAGAAATTCACACGGCAAAATAACCGTAAGGTTCCGTGGCGGCGGTGCAAAGCAAAAGTACCGGATTATTGACTTTAAAAGGGATAAGGATAATATACCGGCAAAAGTGTCGGCTATTGAATATGATCCAAACCGTTCAGCCAATATTGCGCTTCTTGTATATGCGGATGGCGAGAAAAGATATATTCTGGCTCCTTATGGCTTAAATGTGGGAGATACCGTTATGTCCGGAGAAAATGCTGATATTCGTGTCGGAAACGCGATTCCGCTGTCGAACATTCCCTTGGGTTCTGTTATTCATAACATAGAACTTAAACCTGGCAAAGGCGGACAGCTTGTTCGTTCTGCAGGTAATATGGCCCAATTGATGGCCCGTGAAGGGAAGTATGCGCAGATAAGGCTTCCATCAGGCGAGGTACGCATGGTGAGTGTCAATTGTAAAGCAACCATTGGGCAGGTTGGTAATTTGGATCACGAAAACATCAACATAGGAAAAGCCGGCAGAAAACGCTGGATGGGCCGCAGATCCCGTGTTCGCGGTGTGGTTATGAATCCGGTTGACCATCCTCATGGCGGTGGGGAGGGAAAATCTCCCGTTGGAATGCCAAGCCCTGTTACACCTTGGGGTAAGCCAACATTAGGGTATAAAACAAGGAAGAAGAGTAAGCAGAGCAGCAAATTCATCGTCAAGAGACGTAATGCTAAGTAAGATGCCGGGAGGAGGTTTGTTCTGTGGGTAGATCTGTAAAAAAAGGACCATTTGTT
>JAAYGP010000226.1 GCA_012727625.1 Clostridiaceae bacterium | reverse complement strand
GCTTCATATCGCTTATGACCCTGTCACTGAATCGTGCTCCGACTGTTATTAATAAATCACATTCGGATACCACCTTGTTCGACACTCTTGATCCATGCATTCCCAAAAGCCCGGTATATAAAGAATAATCGCCGGGTATGGAACTCATTCCCATAAGTGTTGTAGCAACCGGTATATGAAGTTTTTTCGAAAGGGATAATAATAGTTCACAGGCTCCGGCAATTATTGTTCCTCCTCCGGAAAGTAAAACCGGCCTTTTTGCATTTTGAACCGCATCGGCTGATTTGTTTAAATCGTCAACGGAAAAAAGGTTTTTAACCTGAAGATCCAGCCTTTTTTTACCGTCAAAAGGTATAAACTCAGCAGTTTCAACCGTTGCGTTCTTGCACACGTCCACAAGCACAGGACCGGGTCTCCCTGTTGAGGCTATTTCAAAAGCCTTGCGGATGGTTTCCGCAAGATCACTGACATCCTTTACCAGGTAGTTGTGTTTTGTTATCGGTTCGGTAATTCCAGTGATGTCCACTTCCTGAAAAGAATCCTTTCCTATCAGGGAGGCAGGAACCTGTCCTGTAATTGCAACAAGCGGTATGGAATCCATATATGCGGTCGCTATGCCTGTAACAAGATTTGTGGCACCAGGACCGGAGGTTGCAATACAGACTCCTGTTTTCCCCGTAACCCTTGCATAACTGTCAGCGGCATGTGCCGCCCCCTGTTCATGGGATGTTAAAATATGCCTGATTCCTTTTCCTCTTTTGTAGAGAGAGTCGTAAATGTTTAATACTGCACCGCCGGGATAACCAAAAATGGTGTCTACATTTTGCTCTTTCAGGCATTCAATAATAATATCCGCTCCTGATAATTTCAAGATAATAACCTCCAATTTATATATTGCTAAAGTCTTTTAACAACCTCATCACCCATCTGTTCGCATCCGATGACCACCGCGTTTTCTGTTGCGATATCACCGGTCATCAAGCCATCTTCCAATACCTTTACAACCGCGTTTTCAATTGCTTCGGAAGCCTCTTTCAATTTAAAGGAATATTTCAGCATCATGGCTGCCGATAATATCACGGCAAGAGGATTAGCCTTATCTTTACCCGCAATGTCAGGTGCTGAACCGTGAACAGGCTCATAAAGGCCTAAGCTTTCAGCACCAAGACTTGCTGACGGCAGCATTCCGATTGAACCTGTAATCATTGATGCCTCGTCAGATAAAATATCTCCGAACATATTACCGGTAACAATAACATCAAACTGTTCAGGGTGTATGACAAGCTGCATGGCTGCATTATCAACGTATAAGTGGTTAAGTGCCACATCAGGATATTCCTTTGAAACATTTATTACAATTTCACGCCAAAAACGTGAAACCTCCAAAACATAGGCCTTATCAACGGACGTTACTTTTTTATTTCTTTGCCTTGCTGCCTCAAAAGCCAGCCTTGCAATCCTCTCAACTTCACTTTTTCTGTAAATCATCGTATCATATGCTGCAGGCTCTCCATCTTCGGTAACGATTCTCTTTTTGTCACCGAAATAAATACCGCCTGTCAGCTCTCTTAATATCAAAATATCAAGGCCGTTTTCTGTAATCCTGTCTTTTAACGGGCTTGCATCCCTAAGGGGTTTATAGATCACAGCAGGCCGGTAATTTGCAAAAAGCCCGAGCCCTGCACGAATTCCCAAAAGCCCTGCTTCAGGGCGTATATCGCCCGGTAAATTGTCCCATTTATATCCTCCGACCGCGCCCATTAACACAGCATCTGAACTCTTGCATACAGAAAGAGTTGTCTTTGGCAGCGGCTCCCCTGTTTTGTCAATGGCTATTCCGCCAATGTCCGCATAGTAATATTCAACGGAAAATTTATACTTTTCCGCAACTTTATCAAGCACTTTTACAGCCTGCCTCACAACCTCGGGACCAATCCCGTCACCGGGCAGCACTGCAATCTTGTAATTTTTCAATAAACCAGCCCCTTTATAAGTTACATGTGGTATAAGAACCTTAAAATATGCAGGATTAAGAACAAGATTTTATCGGTTCTTTTTTATATATGGAATAAGCCCGCCTGCTTTAATTATTTCCTGTATGAACTCCGGTAAAGGTTCTATCCGGTAAGCTTTCCCTTTATTATAATTAATGATCTCACCTTTATCAAGAACAACATTCAGCCTGTCTCCCTCTTCCACTTCGTCCACCAATTCGGGACATTCCAGAATCGGTAAACCGATGTTGATTGCATTCCTGTAAAAAATACGGGCAAAGGTTTTTGCAATAACACAGGAAATACCGGCCGCCTTAATGGCCAAAGGAGCGTGCTCCCGGGATGATC
>JAAYGP010000225.1 GCA_012727625.1 Clostridiaceae bacterium | reverse complement strand
CAATAGTTTTAATCCCATAAGGCTTTGTAAGGCTTGATACATATTTCATCATAATAAGCGGCCCGATTGCGATAACCAAATCATATTTATTGCCTTCATCAATAAGCTTTTTCAGCATATCTGTAACAAAACCCTTATTTCCGTTGGAACCGTCATCGGTTGTAACAAAAAGCCTGTCGCTTACTTTTTTCATTTCGTCTTCAAGTATTATTAAATCCTTGTTTCTGAAACCTGTTATAACATCCACTGAAACACCCATGGTATGAAGCTTTTTTGCCTGCGGATAGGCAATAGCTGTTCCAAGTCCTCCACCAATAACCACAGCTTTCTTTACATTTCCATCAAAATGGGATGCTTTCCCGAGAGGACCCACAAAATCAAGTATGAAATCCCCTTCTTCCAAAGCTCCCAGGAGCATGGTTGTCTTTCCGACTTCCTGGAAAATAATGGTAACAGTGCCTTTCTCCCTGTCGTAATCAGCTATTGTTAAAGGTATTCTTTCACCGTCTTCATTAACCCGTAATATAATAAACTGACCTGGTTCGGCTTTTCGTGCAACATGCGGTGCATCGACTACCATCATTTTTACATTTTCATTTAACGTCTTTTTTTGCAATATTTTAAACATGTATTATCGCCCCCGCTTTCTAAAGCATTAAAATATACTGCAAACAACACCTCTTTATTTTACTTTATTTGAGCCTTAATTGCAATTGCATATAAAGCTCAGAAAACGACCTGTCAATTACCAAGCAAAGGAATACTGCCAAATTTGCCCACGTATTTTGAAAATCTTACCCGCTATTCATCATTTCGGAATGTTCTTCCAATATATATTGCGTATTTTGCGATCTTTATGATTAAATTATGGGATTTTGTTTTTTTATGTTGACAATATCACGAAAAAGGTGCATTCTTATAAATTAAAGCGTCTTTTTTTTGTGATGCGTATATTGCATGTTTTGCCTGAAAAGGTGCACTATAGAAGCACTGACGTTTGCAAAATAATTTAACAAAATTATACTTTTTGAACTCGCATTCAGAATATATAATTTATGGTTTGCAACGGTCCAGGGATAAGATTTCAACTTGATTAAGCTGATCATTTTTGCAGCGTTTGCTGATACTTTGCAGCATGGGATCGTTCACAACCGGATTTTACAATGAAACAAAATGAAACAGAACAAGTTTTTATTAAGTTTTTAATATAGAGATTGTTTCAAACCCATTCCTGATTAAGCAGGATGACTAAAATCAGACTGCGTCTGACTATATTTGAATTTAAATATTAATAATACTTTTATTAAACACATATACGCGGGATTCTGATTTTAATTTTGGAACCCTGAACATATAGGACCTGAAAATTATTTACACTCTTTGTCCATTGTTGTAAAAGTTGGAATAAGAGGTATATAATAAATTTTTTAAGGAGGACTGCATATGCATCTGCTACTAATCATTGTTATCTTCGCTGCCCTTTTAGCTCTGGGTTATGCCTCATTTAGTTTTTTTGAAGTCAAAAAAATGGACGAAGGCACAGAAAAAATGAGAGAAATTGCTTCTGCAATCAGGCTGGGGGCGAACACATTTATAATTTACGAGTATAAGCTCATAGCAAAAATAACAGCGGTTATTGCTGTTATAATTGCAGTCGTGTTGGGCTGGCAAACAGCCTGCGCTTTCGTTATCGGAGCGGTCATGAGCGCTTCCGCAGGCTGGGTTGGAATGAAAATAGCTACATATGCGAATGTTCGTGTTACCAACAAAGCCCGTTTAACTAACAGCCTCGGTGAAACACTAAAAGTTGCTTTCCAGGGCGGATCCGTTATGGGTCTTTGTGTTGCAGGATTTGCATTATTGGGAATTTTCATAGTTTACATTGTTTTCGGGATACTGTTTAAACAAATTGATGCAGTTATTAACCTGGCTCCATCAAGAAGCCTGGTGGGATTTGAAACATCATTTTCCATCACTTTATCCGGATATGCACTGGGCTGCTCAATAATAGCATTGTTCAACCGTGTCGGAGGCGGTATTTATACAAAAGCTGCCGACATGGGTGCTGATTTGGTTGGAAAAACCGAAGCTCATATTCCGGAGGATGACCCGAGAAACCCTGCTACCATTGCCGACAATGTGGGTGACAATGTAGGAGACGTTGCAGGACTTGGCTCCGACTTGCTTGAAAGCTATGTAGGCGCTATACTTTCAGCTGTAATTTTAGCTGCCGAGTTATTCAAAAGTGCTGTGGCAAGAAATTCATCACTTCTGGGAACCGAATATGTCGAACTGGTCAGGTATATGATGTACTTCCCGATTATATTCGCTGCACTGGGTCTTGTTGCCTGTGTCATTGGTATTGGTTATTTGCTGACAAAGAAAAAACTATCGGAAAATCCACATATGGAGCTAAACATGGCTACATGGGTTTCTGCCGGTATTACGCTGGTCTTTGGTTTGGTTCTGTCCATTCTTATATTTAATGGATTTGATTCTGAAACATTAAAAATTGCAGGTTTTGCAATAGGCCGGGTGTCCCCCTGGTTGGCATCATCCCTCGGGATCATTGCAGGCATTGTAATAGGTATGATTGCAGAATACTATACAAGCTATGATTTTAAACCCACAAGAAAGATTGCACATTCATCCATTGAAGGCGCAGCGCTCACCATTACCCAAGGCATGGCAAATGGTATGATTTCCACCATGGCCCCTGTTGCGGTTCTTGGATTTGCAATTTTCGGTTCATATAAAATTGCCGGAATGTACGGTATTGCCTGTGCTGCTTTCGGAATGCTGTCATTTGTTGCAACAACCGTATCCGTTGACACATACGGACCTATATCGGACAATGCCGGTGGTATCGCTGAAATGAGCAAACTTGACAAAAATGTCCGTTCAATAACAGACAAACTCGATTCGGTCGGAAATACCACTGCTGCCATCGGAAAGGGCTTTGCCATTGGTTCTGCAGCTTTTGCCGCTTTATCCATGATGTCATCATACATGTATACATGGATCGACGCTTCAAAGGATATTGTTTTAAATTTGCTTGATCCCCTGATTTTGGCAGGTGCTCTTATAGGTGCTGCCCTACCTTTCCTTTTCTCAGGTATGCTCATTGAAGCTGTTGCGAATGCTGCCAGAAAAATGGTTGATGAAGTAAGACGACAATTCAGGGAAATTAAAGGTCTGCTTCAGGGCGAGGTGTTGCCTGACTACAAGACATGTATTGCCATTTCGACCGAAGGCGCGTTGAAAGAAATGCGGGTTCCTGCTTTGATGTCCATATTGTTCACTGTTATTTCAGGATTTCTGTTTGGTCCCTTATTTGTTGGTGGTATATTGATTGGAGCAACCATTTCTGCAGTCATGCTGGCAATTTTCACCGGAAACGCCGGCGGTGCATGGGATAATGCAAAGAAATATATCGAAACGGGAGCCATAGACGGACATGAAAAAGGGTCAGATGCTCATAGCGCGTCAATCGTGGGCGATACTGTCGGAGACCCGTTAAAGGACACTGTTGGCCCGTCCCTGGACATTTTGATTAAGATTATGTCCACTATTTCCTTGGTATCGGTCGTAACATTCAGCCAATACAATTTATTGAAATTGCTTGGCTTGTAAGGAACATAGTTATAAAAAAGGGGATTATTCTTCTGTTAATTCCATAAATCTTTTGATGAAATGCAGCCATTAATTACAAGGCTGCACTTCATTTTACATGCGTACGGGAATTGTTAACCTGCTCTTAACAGACATAACTATAATCGAGTAATTATTTTACTCTTACACCGAAAATCTTTCTTGCATATGAACCAACAACAATCATATCATTGTAAATTGCGGGGGAAGCTTCAACATTTCTTTCAACGGAAACTGTATCCAGCGTTTCTCCGGTTTTTGGATCCATAAGAAACATGTTACCCTGCGAATCGCAGAAAATCATATAGCTTTTTCCTTCATCGGATTGAAAAACAGTGGGTGAAGACCAGCCATAGTGCCTTAATGTTTTAGTCCAGACTTCCTGGCCGGTTTTCTTGTCCAGGGCAACAAGCTTACCACCCCATTCAGTACCGGTTCTGGTTATGTTGAAAATAACAAGTCCCTCTATATCTCCGGTTCCAACAGTTGGTGCAGATAAAACACCACCGTTTATGCCGTTGTTATTAAAACATTCATAGGATCGGGACCAGATCTGCTCTCCTGTAATGGCATTTATTTTGCGAACGGTGCTTTTCCCAACAGCTCCCTGGCTGTCAACCTCATTTCCGGTGTAAAGGTAAACCCCGTCAGAAGTTTCTTCAATTACAGGGGTACTGTCTGTGTCATCACCAACATTGAATGCCCATTTAGGCTGGAGAGTGTTGATATCAACACATTGCAACATGCCGCCGTTGTCAGCAAAATATATAAGATCCCGGTATATTGCAGGGGATACTTCAATACCAAGCCTTGATGTATATAAATTCTGGTATTTGTATTTTACTATTTCAGGGTTAATGGATATCTCGCCTTTGTCAGGATCAAACTGAGTGTTCAGTTTAATTTTATATAGAATACCGTTTTCCCCGCATTGGAAAAGTGTATCCGTTTCAGCATGAACAAGCCCTGTTGAATCAAAAGCCCCCCAGGTTCTTGTTGTGACTGGATCTTTACCGGGTAATGAAAAAATCTCTTTTTGATCTATTAAGCTGAAAATTCTGTATTTCCATGGTGTCGTTTTGCCGCTTTTCAATTCATTTATTCCCATTCCGCTATAAAGCAGCGGATAACCCCGGGGATCAACAAAGGGCGAGCCTTTAATCGGAAAGCCTGTTGTAATATGAGGCCTTGTCGGCTTTCCAGTTTCCAGATCCAGAAAATATATGTTCCCGTCAAGGGCAGCCTGAATCACTTCAACAAAATCCTTATTTTTGAACTCCTGATTCAGGTTCATTACTTTTCGCACTTCTTCCGGCCAGCGCACAATTAGTGGCTGTCCCGTCCAACCCACTCCTGGCCATTGAGGATCTACAATGGTAAGCTCATCGTATGACCATACAATTTCAAGCTTTTCCTCCACAACGCTTCGTGTGCCGAACGCAGCGCCGCTCCGGTAATTGTCACCGCGGAAAGTAGTGATTCCATCCACCATGTCATATACTTCGGGTGCTCCAAAGACTATTTGCTCTTTGCCTTTATAATTGCTTATCTGATCAGTTCCTATGTACACCTGGTATTTTACTTTATCCCCGCTACTGTTGCCGGCATTATCTGCAACAGGGGCAGGTGTTGGTGTGGGGGTAGGTGTCGGAGTCGGAGCGGCTGTTGATTCCGGCGTCGGCTCCAATGTTGCTGTGGGTGCAATTGTTTGAATGGTTGTTTCAGTGTTTTTCTGTTCAGGCAGGTTTCTTTCATATATCCTGTAAACAATGATAAGTACAACCAATAGTATCAGCGGTACTATCAACATAAATGCTTTACCTTTATTATTCCTCATTCCTATCGCCTTTCTTATCCGATTTATAATTCCTCTTTTTTATTCTACATAATCATATATCATTTTTGATATTGTTGCAATCACATCAGATGCTGTTTCATATTCTGTATTATCACTCATAACGGCAATGGCATAAGGTCTGGACGCAAAAACAATGCCAACATCATTATAAACCTTGGGGTAATTTCCTATCTTATGAGGTACCTTAACTTCCTTTGGCAACAATTTGTTTATACGGTCATTCCAAATAGTGTTTTGCAAATCCTCTATTAAGATTCCCGCAATTTCTGGTGATTCTCTGTAAAACTCATACAAACGCGCCGCATAAACAGCCAGATCGTAGGGGCAGGTGCGGTGATTTTCCCCATAGTAAACAGTACCCCCGAGATCCTGCATATATTTTCTTATATTATCTATCCCGAGAAGATCAATTATCATGTTCATTGCGCAATTATCGCTGTATACAATGGACAGCCTGGCTGCTTCACGAACCGTATAAGTGGTTCCGAATTCAGATTTCTGAATAATACCTGTTCCCGGTTCATAATTTTCTTCCCTGTAAGTTAGAATACTGTCCGGATCAATTCTCCCTGCTTCAATTTCACGATATAAAAGCATATTCATGGGAAGCTTTGTTGTGCTTGCGGCAATAAATTCGTCCTTTTCATTCAAACCAAATTCTTCTTTTGTTATAAGATTAATGTAATAGAAGCCGTATTTCCCCTGTTGCTTTCCTATATAATCACTTAGACGGGATTTTAGTTCATTTGGCGCGTCTGACCCATCCGATTCTTTTGGTTCATTTTGCACGTCTGACCCATCCGATCTGATTTCTTCATTAGGCACGTTCAGCCCATCCGATCCAATTGGTTCATTTGATTCGTATGGCTTATTTGGTTCATCCGGCTTATTCGGTTTGTTTTCTGCAGGTGATAAAGTTTGTACATCCATAATGTTTGCTTGCTGCAAAGTCCCTCCGATCGTATTTTCCGAAGATGTTGAATAAATCTCCTGTTCAGCTTGCGGTTTGCCGGAAGACAACTCCTTTTCCGCTATTTTCCTCATGTACAAATATCCTGTAATGAATATAAATAAAATTAAATTAACGGTAAGTAAAAGTTTAAAATGTTTTGGTCGGGTATAACGCCTGATAATCATCGTTTGTGTTTCATACAGAGTCTCTGTACTAAACCT
>JAAYGP010000224.1 GCA_012727625.1 Clostridiaceae bacterium | reverse complement strand
CAGAAACAGTGATATTTTTCCCGTTAACAATATATTTCATGTTAACATCCCCTTTCAGTTCTTTGCATAGTAGGTATAGTATATGTTTATTTTAACATATTTTTACCCTCGTTGGATAGGGGCAAAACATCCGAGTATTTTTTCTTGGCAAGTCCTGATTTTGGATATTGTGCAATAAAAGTCAGCATTAGCGGAATACGGGTTTGTGATTTGTCCACAGTTTTTATCCACAGCCCGAACAGTATCCTTAAATTAAAGGGTCAAAAAAGGGTCAAAAACCTGTGTATAATGTGGATAAAGTTGTGTATAACGTTAAAATTAAAGCATTTCACCTGTGGACAAATAATTCACAGGCAGGATGATTTTCTGTCAATAAAACTTTCGGGCAGAATTTATATTTAAACTATAAAAGTTACTGTTCACAAGTTCTGTTGAAAGATATTGTGTAATAGAGGGATACTTCAGCGGAATGAAGCTCTTGTTTTTGCTATTGCACAATATCTGACTTGTTGAGTAACTGAATCAGGGTGAACAGTAACTATAAAGGCGGACAGAAGTCCGCCCTTTAACACAATTCAGCTGATGCTTAATGAGTTTCAACACGCTCAGCTCCATTAGCCTTTAATATATTGCTTACACTTTCAACTTTATCTTCGTCTGTTCTCATTGTAAACACAATCTTGCCGCTTCTTATATCCGATTCGTACTTTTTCCCTTCTGCCTCAGGAATCCCTAAATCCACAAGGCCACCAACTATACCGCCTGTGGCCGCTCCTCCTATCAGGCCGGTTATAGGTCCTGCCGCTGCAACAATGCCAAGTCCGGGGATAGCCACCATTCCGGCACCGATCAGCAATCCGGCCAAACCACCTATAACACTTCCTGTAATAGCTCCATTTGAAATATTATCATTCATAAATCCTTTTCCTTCGCCTTCTCCTGTGTCATCACTGTTTTTTGCAAGTATGGAAATATCATCAGTCCGAAGTCCCTGCTCCTTTATTTCCCTTGCTGCCTTTTCAGCAAATTCCACTCTGTCAAATACACCAACTACAGTTACAGACATAATACCATCCTTTCATTATTTGCCCAGAACCAATACCATAATGCCTCTTTAACAGGCATTCCACCGCACAAGCCCATGAAGCATCCGGAGCGTCCTCAATTATTTCCCAGCCTGCTGATAATTCTTAACTTACGGCATTAAGCACAGATCCGGGCAAAAAAATACTATATACATTGTCTGAATTTCAACATATATAGTATGAGCCTAATAATTTATGTTTATACGTATTATATAACAAGTCACATCATTAAAACTGAAAGGCCTGCACAAAGACATCAATTTGTGATAATTCACATTTAATACCAAGCATATCAATATATTGAAAAGTTTGCGCGTTACAGCCATTAATCAATAAAGTTCGCTCTCTAATATCAGTCACCCAGCAGGTTGCGAAGTCTGTCATGATTTATGTTGAAATTCAGAATAGCCTCCTGGACGGCAAGCTTTCTGCCAAGTACAGCGATTTCGCTGTCAATCATATCTCTTCGGCTTAAAATACCTGCATCTTTCTTTGTTTCTAACGTTTTAAGCCTCGACTCCTCCAGTTCCAGTCTTTTTTGAGCCAAATCCAAAGCGTCAAGGGACGTTAAGAGTTCATTATATGCATTCCGTATTGAAACTTCCAGATTTGTCCTTGCATCATACAAACTCTTCTTTGCATATTCAAGCTCATACTCTTTTTGATCATAGTAATCATTTCCGGGTTTAAGGTGTTCTTTCGTAATATCAAATTTCATCCGGGCTATATCCACTGCCCTTTGCCTTTGGTATATTTCCGTGCTCCTGTTTATTGCCTTTTCTATTGCTTTTTCAAGGTTAAAGCTGCTAATTACATATTGAGAGCCTATTTTATTTAATTCATATTCAAAATCTATTTTTGTATCATCACTTAAATCAACATGCAATTTTTGCTTTGCGTTTAATATATTTGATTCCAACTCGGTCTCCAGTTTTACAAGTTCCAGATTCTCTATTGAAAGGTTTATTTCAGCATCTTCAATATCAGCCTTGGAAACAAGCCCTTCATGATATTGCATTGAATCTATTATGTACTTTTCCCGAATCAGCGCAATTCTTTCCCTCTTATTTTCAACCCTGTTTTTTGCCATTATAAACTTAAGCATTTCTTCATAAACTTCAGCCCTGAACTTATTTTCATTGTCAAGCTTCTGTCTTTTTGCAACATCAAGGGCAGCCTCCGCCTCCAACGGCGCGACTTCCTTTATAATTCTCCTTTCAACAATTTCCTGGTTTGTTCCTCCGATAAAACCCTTGAGCGCTTCTTTTTCCGCCTGTTCCAATGCACTTTCTTTCGCTTTTATGTTAAAATCATCCAAAGCAGGCTGGATTGAATTTTCAACAGCAGCCTTCAAAGCTGTTTCATAGCTATATTTGGTAATGTTCTCCTCAGCGTAGGAAAACAGTGCTGTTACTATCATAAATATCGCTATAAGAAAAACATATCGTTTCATTTTTCCAAAACCTCCTTTTTTAATAGCCCGGCCCGGTGGAAATCGCACGGAAAAATTTATCACTTTTATTCAAAACGGTAATCATACTCATATTCGCAGCGAATTCCAGCTGGCTTATGCTCATCTCCATCTGCTCCATAACAGAAGCAGGAACTAATCCTGAATTGTATTGATCGGTAATGGTGTCAAGCTGTTTTTTCTGCTTTAAAAGCCTTTCTTTGCTTATTTCCATGTCAAGATAGCTGATTTCCAAATCTTTATACGCCTGTCTTATTTCCTTTTCAATGTTGTATTTTGTCTCCGAGAGCTTAAGTTTTAACTCCTCCATTCGTTCCGTGGCTTTTTCATAATCTTTTTTTGTATTCTGATGATACCTGTGTACATCTTTATGCCGGTAAATTTCCATTTGCTGCATGATTAACCGGATCTGTCGCTCTAAATCCCATATTTCCATGCGGTTTGCCAATGCGCTGGTAACTGCTTCGTCTTCGGATATTGATATTCTGTTTTTATTGGTCCATGGAGTTCCGATCAGTTTAAACCTGTAGTCAACAGGCAAACCTGCGAGCATATTAAACTGGCGGTGAATGTTTTCATAGTTTCTTTCGGATTTAACCAATGCATTTTCTGCTTCCCTTAAATCAAGAAAGCAACTTTCAAGATCAAGTTCAGTAATCAGCCCGCTGTCGTAACGCGCTTTCTCGCGCAGATAGGCTTTTTTTGCAAGTTCAAGGGATTTTTCGGCCAACAGCACATTCTGATGCGCGCTGTATAACCCGATAAACAGGTTATCCGCAGTATTTGCCAAAGCATTTTCGGTTACTTTGCCGGAAATTTTTCTTAATTCCCAGGCATATTTAACCTGTTCCGGCACGAATTCTTTAAGAAGTCTCATTTGCATTTGTTCTTCGGGTCTATAGTAATAATAAACATCCTCATCTGTGTATGGATTGCGGAACAGAAAAACTTTTTCGGTATCTATTGTTTTTGATTTATTAACCTGGGCTTCATAATTCTTACGGGCAATGTTTTCATTATGTATGCTGTCCATTAATGCAGAGGAGTTTTCCCTTACAAGTAAAACCGCTTTCTGCCTGTTAAGTATATCGGCCGGTTCAGTTGCAGCACGGGACTGTGGTGGAACAGCCGATAAAAAAAGCATACATATTATCATTAAAATGAAAAAAAACCTGCTTCGCATTTATTCCCTCCTTAAACAACAGGAATACAGTGTTGCCTGTAGTAAGCGATTTGTATATAAAGAAATTATACCATACCGAAGCAAAGCTGCAAGCATAATAAGGAATGGGAAATATCCGGATAACCCGCATAAACCCCGGAAAACAAAAAAGAGCCATTAGGAGCGGTCAGATAGGGATTTATAATTCCTGAAAAATTCGGCATAGTCGTTGATATTCGGCTATGCCGTTTTTTCGTTTAGTTTGGTAAGTCGATAGCGCCAATGCAGTTATAGAAAATTTGAATCCGCT
>JAAYGP010000223.1 GCA_012727625.1 Clostridiaceae bacterium | reverse complement strand
CGGCCTGACCTGCCGCCACCTGAGAAGCCGCCTCCACCGCCTCTTCTAAACATAGAGGAATATACAAAAAATCTTGTAAGCCTGCCCTTAAAGAAAATCCAGTCTAAAATAAGCACCGCAATTATAATAAAAATATATATTATATTTCTCGTATCCGCATCGTTTTCCTGTTCACTGTAATAATACCGTTCATAACCGGTATCGGCTTCAATTCCATACTCATTATACACTTCCTGAACAATGGCAAGAAAACCGACTGATATACCTTCAGAGTAGTTTCCCTCTTTAAAAGCGGGTATCATGTAGTTATCCTGTATTCTTCCGGTTTTTCCATCAGGAAGCGCACCCTCAAGCCCATAACCTACCTCTATCCTTGACATTCGATCCTCAATGGCAACAAGGATAATCACGCCATTGTTTTTATCCGCTTCCCCTATTCCCCATTCCCTGAACAGTTTGACAGCATAAATCTCAAGGGGTTCGCCCCCGAGACTGTCAATTGTTACAACAACAACCTGCGCGCCTGTCCGTTCATAAAGCTGTACTGCCGCGTTTTGTATTTCATCTTCAGTCCGTGAATCTATCACACCGGCAAAATCATTCACAAAAAATTCCGGTGTGGGGTCAGGGAAGTCAGCAGCCAAAGACAGGCATGCCATGCCCGACATAAGAGCAAATATAATAAAAATATAAATTGCTGTCAAAAATTTTTTCTTCATTAATCAAACCCCGTGTCTTTTTACTTGGTTTAGTTTAATATGTCTGTAATTCGTGTTATATTATATACTTGTTTTCAGCATTTTTTTGTGTTATATCAAAATCCCCCGAAACAAACTGGTTTACGCCGGGAAAATATTAATTTGTGAAGTCCACTTTAGGTACATCCCTGGCGCTTTCATCCGCTTCAAAATATTCAGCCTTCTCAAATCCAAATAAATTTGCCAATATAACGGTGGGGAATTTTCTTATTGTTGTATTGTAATCCCTTGCGGCTTCATTGTAATCCATTCTGGCCACGGCTATTCTGTTTTCTGTTCCTGCCAATTCGGTGGATAATTGAATAAAGTTCTCATTGGCTTTTAACTGGGGGTAATTTTCAGCTATTGCAATAAGCCTGTTAAGTGCATTTGTCAGCTCTGAGCTGGCATCAGCCCTGTCGCTGACAGAGGCTGCTCCGGCAAGCTTTGATCTTGCTTCGGCAACACTCGTGAATATCTCCTGCTCGTGCGCTGCATAGCCCTTAACAGTCTCCACCAGGTTTGGTATGAGATCATTTCTTCTTTGAAGCTGGTTATCTATCTGGCTTAATTGGGTTTCTACATTCTCGCTTTTTGCAACAAGATTGTTATATGCGCCAACACCTGAGAATACAATAATCAATACAATAACACCAACTACTATTAAAGCTGTAAATCCTTTTTTCATATTAACTCACCCCTGTTTTTATTATGTTGTCTTTGGCAATTCCATATTGTTAAAACAAAACATTCATATTAATGTATTTATATGCTGTTTATGCCACAATATTTTTTAAAATCGCCAGTCATTTAATATATACGCATAAAAACACAATCAGTCTTATATATACCCAAAAATTCGAAGTAAATTTAAAAACAGATGTCTGCACCATTATTGTTTTTGAAAGCAAAACAATCCTGCATCACCCATTATACACAACAACACCCGCCATATAAGCAGGGTGTTGTTGATAATTAATAATATGAGTAAGTCTGTAAGCCGGGTT